>CAZYBJ010000083.1:0-1568 GCA_964645325.1 uncultured Candidatus Saccharibacteria bacterium | reverse complement strand
CAGACACAGCAGTACGTACCTATCAAGCAAGTAATAACCTTACTGTTGATGGTGTAGTGGGGCAAGACACACGTGGAATGATGTGTAAGTAAATCTAACTTTTTAAATAAAAATCCCCTTAAAAAGTAATGAGGGGATTTTTTATTAGCTCAAAATATATTTTATGGTAGAGTATATAAATATATGAAATGGTTTACACGCATGTTTGGCGACGAAAGCAGTCGTCTATTAAAAGAAATTACACCTGTTGTAGCAAGGGTAAATAGCTATGAGGCAGAGATGAAAAATCTCAAACCTCTTGATTTTCCTAAAAAAACAGCTGAATTCAAGGATCGTCTAGCAAAAGGAGCAACATTAGATGAAATTTTACCTGAAGCATATGCCTTGGTGCGACGTGTCGCAGAAGAGACTTTAGGTATGCGTCATTATGATGTGCAAGTTATCGGAGGAATAGTCCTTCATCGTGGATTAGTTGCAGAAATGCGTACAGGTGAGGGGAAAACCCTGGTAGCAACATTGCCGGTCTATCTGAACGCCCTCGAGGGTAAGGGGGTACACGTCGTTACCGTAAATGATTATTTGGCACGACGTGACGCACAGTGGATGGGTCAGATTTATGCAGCGCTTGGATTATCGGTAGGTATTATTAATGATAGACAGTCGTATCTCTACGATTCAGGGCATCAGGAATTAGATACTGAGCGCGATCAAGAGGGATCATTTAAGATCTTTTATGAATTTTTGCGACCCGCATCACGTAAACAAGCCTATGATGCAGACATTACGTATGGTACGAATAGTCAGTTCGGTTTTGATTATTTGCGAGATAATACTCAACGCCGTAAAGAAGAAATCGTTCAGCGTGGTCATCACTATGTGATTGTTGATGAGGTTGATTCTATTTTGATTGATGAGGCACGCGTACCTCTTATTCTGTCAACGCAGGCTGAAGGTGCTGAGGGGTTGTATAAAGTATTTGCACAGGTTGCGGCACAACTTATCCTTGGAGAGCATAATGAATTAACAAAAGAATCAACAGGTGATTATACCATGGACGAAAAATTCCGTACGATCTCTCTCACTGATGCCGGTATTGAAAAGGCAGAAAAATTATTAAACATAGATAATATATATACTGCTGAGCATATTAAATTAGTACACCATTTAGAAACTGCTATTCGTGCACGAGCATTATATATGCGTGATCGCGATTATGTAGTACAAAACAATCAAGTAGTCATTGTGGATCCATTTACGGGTCGTATGCAAGAAGGGCGTCGTTGGTCAGACGGACTCCATCAGGCGGTAGAGGCAAAAGAAGGTGTTCAGATAAAAGAAGAATCAAAAACAAGTGCCTCTATTACGTATCAAAATTATTTTAAGTTTTACAAAAAACTCTCGGGCATGACGGGAACCGCAATGAGTTCAGAAGAGGAATTTCGCAAAGTATACGGTTTCGATGTTGTGGTTATTCCTACACACAGAACGAGTGCTCGTATTGATGCTGTAGATTTGATTTATCAGACCGAGGAGGGCAAGTTCAAGGCTATTGCTCGCGAGGTACGCAC
>CAZYBJ010000082.1:0-1971 GCA_964645325.1 uncultured Candidatus Saccharibacteria bacterium | reverse complement strand
TAAGAGGAGGGGAAGTTCCCCATACAGAGTAATGAGAAAAGAATTTGTTTATGGGTTTCTCCCTCCTTTTATAAGGAGGGAGTTAGAAGGTGGTTTATATATCAAACTCAACCATTGTTGCATTACTTTGTATGAAGGCCTTGCGTGAAGGTACATCATTACCCATCAAGACATCAAAAATACGGTCAGCCTCCTCAGCATCATTAATGGTTACCTGTTTCATCAGGCGCGTTACAGGATTCATTGTTGTTTCCCACAACTCCTCGGCATTCATTTCTCCGAGTCCCTTATAACGTTGCACGTTTATTTTACTATTTCTTTTCTTTGGATCTTCTTCCTGCTTTTCTTTTACCTCATCTGTTTGTGGCTTTGTCTCCTGTCCCGAGTTTATCGAGGAATCATCTTCTGCAGGCATTTCAAAATCTTCAGGATTTGCACCAAAGTTTTTTAATATAGTCACTTTCTCGTCATCGTTATAGGCATAAAATAATTCTTTCGCGCGTGTAATTTTGTACAGTGGTGGCTGAGCAATATACAAATATCCTGCCTGAATAATAGCTGGAAAATAACGGAAGAACAGCGTCATAATAAGAGTGCGAATATGGGCACCGTCAACGTCGGCATCAGTACCAATAATAATCTTTTTATATCTAATTTTTTCTATATCAAAAGTCTCGCCAATAGACGTACCCAGTGCAATCACCAGATTTTTTACTTCATTATTCGCTACCATCTTGTCCAAACGCGCCCGCTCTACATTCAAAATTTTTCCACGCAGTGGCAGAATGGCTTGTATACGACGATCGCGCCCTTGCTTGGCCGTACCACCAGCGGAGTCTCCCTCTACAATCAAAAGCTCTGCTTCATCAGGACTTTTTGTTGAACAATCTGCGAGCTTGCCCGGAAGCGTCATCCCCTCCAGCGCACCCTTACGTAAAATAGAGTCCTTGGCCGCCTTTGCTGCCTTACGAGCACGCATAGCAAGTACTGCCTTTTTCAAAATATCACGCGCGTCATCAGGATTTTCCTCTAGATAATATCCGAATGCCTCACCAAATACCGTTTCCACAGCACCACGCGCCTCAGGAGATCCCAACTTGTCCTTGGTCTGTCCCTCGAACTGAATTTCGGGCATCTTTACTGACACTACCGCAACAATTCCCTCGAGCAAATCTTCACCGGTAAACGCCCCCTCTTTCTCAGGCAAAATTTTATTTTTCTTATTATAGTTATTGAGTATACGCGTCAGTGCTGTTTTAAATCCAGTAACATGCATACCACCCCCTGGAGTAGAAATATTATTCGCAAAGGCAACTACCTTCTCATCAACATCATCAACATAGCGTAACGCAATCTCAACCGTAATGTTATCAATTTCTTTTGCTACGCTGAAAATATTTTTATGAATGACTTTTTCATTGCGCGTAAAGTGATTCACCATAGACACCAATCCCCCCTCGAAATAATACGTCAGTGACGGCGCCTCTATACCCATATCAGCCTTCAAGTAATACGCATTTTTATGGTCAAGTGGACCAGCATAGTCGCGCGCATCAATCAACACCACACGCGTTCCCGACACCAAATATGCCTGCTGACGATAATGATGCATAATAGTACTCCAACTATATTTTATTTCTTCAAAGATTTCTGTATCAGGGAGGAAGGTTACAATCGTGCCATGTTTATCAGAACTACCTATTTTTTTCACGTCTGCCTTTTTCTTGCCCTGTACATATTCCTGGCAGAACATACCCCCATCGCGATGTACAACGACACGCGTATCAACAGACAGTGCATTTACTACTGATGCACCTACACCGTGGAGACCTCCTGAGACCTTATATCCCCCATCACCGAATTTTCCTCCGGCATGGAGGGTTGTCATAATGGTTTCGAGTGCTGACACACCGGTCTTCTTGATCTTGTCAACGGGAATACCACGACCGTTATCAACGACACGTACATAAC
>CAZYBJ010000081.1:1086-2057 GCA_964645325.1 uncultured Candidatus Saccharibacteria bacterium | reverse complement strand
AGAGAGCACCTGTCACGCAACGAATCATTAGTTATTGTCGTTCCTACACAATACGAGGCAACGCGCCTCTGTGAAATAATTTCCAAGGGTATAGAAGATCGTGTTTTGTGCATGCATGGTAAACTCAGTAAAAAGAAAATTATAGAGACGTATGAACGCCTTTTCAGTGATACTAAGAGTTTCATTATTGTTACGACTCCCCTGTTTTTGTCTACATTACCTGAACATATTTCTGCTCGTATAGGTATGTACATCTGTGAAAACGAGTCATCAGATGCATATATCACTAATAAAGAACCTTTTATACATATGCGTGAATATGTGATAGAGCTTGCACGTTTTTCAAAAACACCACTCCTTTTTGGGGCTTCACTCTTATCATTTGATTTAATGCGACGTATTGATGAAGGAGGCTTGGAAAGTTATCAACCCCCGCGTAATCATCTGGATACTGATAGTATTATACAGGTATATGAACGCGGTCAAAAGAGTATTACGTCGGGCAAGAAAAAAACGTGGGAACTTTTCTTGCCAGAAACACATGATTTTATAAAAAAACGCATTGAACAAAAAGAGCCTATTTTTTTCTTCGTACCACGCAAGGGATATTCTTCTTTTATTCTTTGTACTGATTGCCAAACGCCGGTAACTTGCGAGCACTGTCACCATCATCTGACGCTCTATACCCGTAACGGATCTACAGGAACGCGTACGTGTAAATGTCATTACTGTAAAAAAGTTTATCCAGCAGTAGATGCCTGCAGTAACTGTGGTGGTCATGCGTTGGAACTTTTTGGTGTGCATAGTGAACGTGTTGCCGAAGAATTGTATACATTATTTCCTGATACTCCTATTGTTCTTCTTGATGCGGCACATGCAAAAAATGAAACCAGTATTAAAAAAATAATAGAAACGTGGCAAACACAGGGTGGATTTCTCGTAGGTACTCACCTCGCCCTTACTCACCTGCA
>CAZYBJ010000081.1:0-1076 GCA_964645325.1 uncultured Candidatus Saccharibacteria bacterium | reverse complement strand
GCATATGATCATGTTTGTATTCCTTCGATAGAATCTCTTTTGGCTCGCCCAGAATATGATACTGAAGAACGCGTTGCACGCTTATTAATTGATATTTTAGAAAAAACAAAACGTTCATGTATCTTGCAAGTACAAAATACTATTTATAGCAACAGTCTTGTTTATGACATACGCAATAAAAATATTTCAGAATATATACGTCGTGAACTTGCGCTACGAAAAAGTTTTATGTACCCACCCTATGCCAAGTTACTGTACATTCGTTTTATTGGAAAAAGTCTCGCAGAGGTACAGCAAGTATGTACGCCACTCCAAAAACATATTCTCGAGTATGCACCATACTTTTTAGAACGTACACAAACTGCGGCTGTTATGCGTCCCACGGGCGTATTTCTTGTCTTAAAAATACCTGTGTCACCAGGAACACATTCTTCACCACTCGACTATTTTATAGAACAAATTTCTCTAGTGCTCGACATAGAGCTCTATAGTGGCTCTGGTGTGTAAAATACTGTTGCACATAAAAAAGCATATGCTACTATATAGACCCATATGGCATTAAATATTGATCTCGTACCAAATAAAAACGAAAGTGGCGCATCTCTCTTGCGTCGCTTTGTTCGCGCCTTTAATGAAACAGGTATTCGTCGCAAGGCACGTCGCGACCGTTATTATTCTCGCACAAAATCCGAGTTAACTGAAAAGAAACGAAAACTTCACCGCATTGACGATGCAAAAAACTACAAGGCACTTCGTCGATCAGGTCAAATGGCAGCGTAATGCAACCAATTTCTTCTTCATCACCTACGTGTACTATTCATAGAATATCTGGAAAAGCTCTGCCGGATATTCCTTTTGCGTCTATTAAAAATACTATTTTGGGTGCATCCTATGAACTCAGTCTGGTGTTCGAGTCTACAGCGCGCGCAGAAGAACTGCATAAAAAGTTTAAAAAGAAATCTGATCCTGCGAATATTCTTTCTTTTCCCTACAGTGATCATGAGGGCGAAATTATTATGCATCTGGGATCACTCCGTAGCGAGGCAAAAAATTACCAGCGCTCTTACTACGAACAT
>CAZYBJ010000080.1:1694-2315 GCA_964645325.1 uncultured Candidatus Saccharibacteria bacterium | reverse complement strand
TGTTTGTGTAATCCACCAGGTAGTCCGAGAATTGAAATAAAAAAATCAGATGCCGTATTTACTGGAAAGGTTAAAAGTATAGAAACAAATACTGTAGAAAGTGAACTATGGGGAGAAATTGCTATTAAAAGCGTTGTATTTGAAGTTGAAAGATCGTGGAAAAATATTTCATCACGCGAAGTAACTATTACAACTCCAAAAGATGATGCTGTGTGTGGTTATAATTTTTTGGTTGATGAAAGCTATCTAGTTTATGCGTTCAAAAGTAATGAAGACGGTACTCTGATTGCAAGTTTGTGCAGCCGGACCAACTTCTTGGCAGGTGCGCAAGAAGATATTAATAAGCTTGGTGATGGAGTACTTATTACAGATACAGGTTTGGTGCAAGAAAAATCATCGCAAAACAGTGCAATACTATTTACAGCGCTTGGGATAGTTATTGCGAGTGGGGTTTTCATGATTATGAGGAAGAGAGTGAAAAATAAAAATTTCAAAGTAAAATAGAATGCCACTTTTCGGCGATATAATTTTACTGCGCCACATAATCCAACGGTTGCTGAGCTTGTCGAAGCAACAGTAGAAGTCCCCTTTTTGGGAGGGGACGCGCCGATAGGCGAGGGG
>CAZYBJ010000080.1:0-1684 GCA_964645325.1 uncultured Candidatus Saccharibacteria bacterium | reverse complement strand
CGCGTGGTTCAGAACGTCACCGATGCATCGGGCGGCGAGGTAGGGAGGTCTTTAAAATAAAAAAAGAACCCCCACAGTGTATCGCGGGGGTCTGGTGTCGTTGGGGGGGTTTTTCAGAACCCAAACCGAATAAAAAGGATGATAATGCGCCGGAGACTTAAAAATATACATCAAAATATTTCGCTATAAAAGTCAATATAACCACCAACTCGCAAAAACACTATACTTTCCCCATGCAAAAGTTTAAACTCACTTCATCATATGAACCCTCAGGTGATCAACCCGAGGCTATTAAAAAATTACTGGAAGGCATTGATAAGGGTTACGATTTTCAAACACTCCTCGGTGTAACAGGGTCGGGGAAGACCTTCACGGCGGCAAATATTATTCAGGCATTACAGAAACCAACACTCGTCATCGCCCACAACAAAACACTCGCGGCACAGCTTGCCCAAGAGTATCAAGATTTCTTTCCCGATGCTGCGGTGCATTACTTTGTTTCATATTACGATTACTACCAACCCGAGGCATATATGCCCGTAACAGATACGTATATAGAAAAAGACGCACAGATTAACGAGGAAATTGATAGACTCCGCCATGCTTCGACGCAGGCATTGCTTACCCGTTCTGACGTCATTATTGTTGCGTCGGTTTCGTGTATTTATGGACTGGGATCGCCGCAGGAATATCGCGACATGCATATGATTATGCGGGTAGGCGAGCGCGCATCAAAGCGTGAGCTGTTGGAAAAACTCATCAGCATACATTACGAACGCACGAATGCCGATCTGAAGCCAGGAACCTTTCGTTCGATTGGGAATAAAATAGAAATCATGCCCATATCAGAAAAAACTATTTTTGCGGTGTCTCTGATGGGTTCATCTATTACACAGATTTTACATATTAATCCTATTACCTCTCATATTGTTGATGAGCCAGCGGAGGTGTTTCTTTTCCCTGCGAAGCACTTTATTACTGATATACACAAAAAAGAAAAAGCATTAAAAGCAATAGAAGAAGAGCTAGAACAGCAACTCGCTCTATTCGATACAGAAGGAAAGTTATTAGAGGCAGAGCGTTTGAAGCGTCGCACCCGTTATGATCTCGCCATGATTCGTGAAATGGGATATTGCAATGGTATAGAAAATTATTCACGACACTTGTCTCAAAAGCTCTCAGGCGAGCCACCGGAAACACTGCTTTCTTATTTTCCAAAAACGGCTGAGGGCAAGCCTGATTTCTTGACTATTATTGATGAATCGCATGTGACGGTACCCCAAATTGGGGGCATGTATAATGGAGATCAGGCACGTAAAAGTACGCTGGTAGAGCATGGTTTTCGGTTACCCAGCGCCAAGGATAATCGACCGCTTCGCTTTGAAGAATTTATACAGCGCATTGGTCAGACTATTTTTACTACCGCGACGCCATCAAAATATGAGCATGCACAGAGTAAACAAATAGTAGAGCAAATTATACGTCCCACAGGACTGGTCGATCCAGAAATTACCGTGTTGCCGGTTACGGCGGAGAGTTCTAATACCAAACCCCTCAGTCCTTCGGACAGCTCCCCTTTAAAAAAGGTGAGCACCAAAACTTTAATTGTGGAGTCCCCCTCTATGGGAGGGGGTAGGGGCCTTGCTCCGCTGAAGCTACGCGAAGGCGAGGGAGGCTTAGAAGA
>CAZYBJ010000079.1:392-2322 GCA_964645325.1 uncultured Candidatus Saccharibacteria bacterium | reverse complement strand
TCCTCACAAAGTATATACAATATGCTCAGGTCTTCTGGTTATAGTGCTCTGTGCAGTAGTTTTTTTCTGTATTGATGTGCGTAGTGCCAAGACCCATGTGCCCGATGGAATCATGATCGGTGGACTCATTCCCGTAGGTGGTTTAACGTATCACGAGGCTTTTGAAAAAGTTTCTGCTGTTGTTGCTCGTGCTCGGAGTGAAAAACGCACAGTAACCACAGATAGCGATAAGATTTGGGAAAAGACGCTACAACTTTCTGAGTTCGCGCCTTTTATTCTTGAAAAAGATGTTGTTGATGCGGTGCGCACATGGAACAGTGAAGGTAATCTTGTACACCAGTTTGTTCGTTGGATAAAAATGCTTATCCAAAAAGATACTTACGTACCCGTTTCGGTGCCAGTGCAATGGACAGGGGATATACATACTGAGTTAGAAAAGATTTTGAGTGATTTTGAAAAGAAAGTAAAAACGCCCCATATAACTACTCCAACATCACTGAGACAATCACTTGAAGATTCTTTATTCAGTCCATACCCGTCAGTACTTTTGATTGCGTCTGATCGAGGACTGGTTACTAAACCATCTTTTACCATTCCAGAGCGGTTATATCTATACGATGAAACTGATCAAGAAAATGGATACAATAGCGTGCTGAGTTATGATCACCTGTATGCGCTACTCCTCGGTGGGGATATGCTTACAACAGATGAATGGTTTATAAATACACAACTTTTGCGCAAAATAACTCGTTCGAGTGATGTGCGTAATGCTGTTTTTGATGTGACCGATCCCGCATCAGTGGCGATAATTCCGTCGCGCGCAGGTATGGTGCTTGATTATTTGAGTATCAGTAATAAATTAATGCGGGCAATTACTGAGGGCAAGTTATTCGTAGAACCCGAATATGCGCATTTTGTAGAGCCCACGTTTACGACAGTAATGGCAGAGGCCTTAAACATTAAGCATCTGGTCGCATCATTTACTACGTATCATTCTGCTGGCGCGACTCGTGTTCACAATATTCATCGTATTGCAGATATTGTAGATAATGCTGTGGTGCAGCCAGGCGAGCAATTTAATTTAAATGCCTATGTGGGAAAGCGCACACCGGGACGAGGATTTAAAAAGGCGGGTATGATTTTTATGGGCGAGCTGGTTGATGATTTTGGCGGTGGGGTGAGTCAATTTGCAACGACGCTGTACAACGCGAGTTTTTGGGGTGGGTACAAAGATATACAGCACAAGGCCCATAGCTGGTACTTTTCCCGTTATCCCGAGGGAATCGAAGCGACGGTGTCGTGGCCAGAAGTAGATTTAATTTTTGAAAATGATTATGTTTCGGGTCTTCTTATCAAAACCCACTATACAGACACCTCTATTACAGTAGAGCTGTATGGCAATAACGATGGACGTATCGTAGTAGGCGAACATCGCTATGGAAAAACAGTGCTTGATATAGTAAATGCAGGCGGAGCAATGGCTCGTGCGGTTACGGGTACTATTAGTTCTCGTTATAATATTCGCGAGCCGGGGGTGAAATTTATTCTTGATACCAACAAGGCCATGTATTCTTCGCCGGGAGAGCACAGTGGCGCAAAGGGTTGGAGTGTTACTGTATATCGCACGGTCACCAAGCCATATCGTTCCGAAGAGGGCGAAATAATAATAGAAAAAGAAGAAACCAGTTGGCCAGTGCATTACTCGCCCGAGGCACATGTTATTTATGTACACGATTGTATTGCTCCCGTTGTAGACCCTGCCGCGCCAATCATCCGGCTCAAAAACTGCGCGCCACCAGCGGTGAGGTAGGGGATTGATTTATTTTCAAATAAAAAATAGGACCACTGGTTGGGTGGTCCTATGTTTCTTGACGGGCTATTATATATAGAGGGGGCTGGAAAGTGGCTCAAGGATTTTAAATGAATGGGA
>CAZYBJ010000079.1:0-371 GCA_964645325.1 uncultured Candidatus Saccharibacteria bacterium | reverse complement strand
GTGCCTCCATGTAAGGACCTCAATCTGGGTTCCAATTTCAAAGTTGTCCGCTATGAGGTCTTGATGTTTACTTCCATTAAATTCAAATTCCTCCCAGTTTCCGCCTATTCCAGTTTTCCATACAACACAACCAACCCCCTTTACAATTCCTTCTGGTGAGGTGATGGAGAACTTGTCGCTGTGCAGTAGCCCTTCAAACAGACTTGCTGGAAGTCGTTCGAAGTAAATCGTGAGTTGCCCTATATCAACTTGGAAAAATAAAAAGTTTTCTTTTTTTATCACCACTAATTCAAGCTTGAGGCGATAATCAATGCGGTTCCCGTAGGTTCTCGCATGTAGGTTTTCATCAGCCCACCCTTTGAATAGGTAGA
>CAZYBJ010000078.1:0-2540 GCA_964645325.1 uncultured Candidatus Saccharibacteria bacterium | reverse complement strand
GTTTGTTCACCATCCTATTTTTTATAGTGGTAAACGAAGAAACTCGATTAGGTAAGAACGGGTTTTTTGCCACAAAGTCACACCTTTACTTTCTCAAAAATATCTATATGATTAAAGGTATAAAGAGCCTCGCAAGGGCTTTTAAATTTAAAGAATTTACAACTATATGGGCATTATAGATTATATTAAAAACACACAAGGTGAAATGAAGCATGTTGTATGGCCATCACGCACACAGGTTATAGTGTATACCGCGATTGTTATCGCTATTTCGGCGGTGATCGCCTATTATTTGGGATTGTTTGACTTTATATTTACTAAGCTTTTGGGACTTCTCGTCGCTAAAGTATAATTTTCTCATAACTTTTTATGGCTAAACAAGAAATCACACAAGAACGCAATTGGTACGCTATTCACACCTATGCAGGATATGAAAACGCGGTAAAGCGTAATCTGGAACAGCGTGTAGAATCATTGGGTATGCAAGACAAGATTTTTGCTGTGGTGGTTCCCACAGAAAAGCAGGTGAAAATCAAGGGTGGCAAGCGCGTAGAAAGCGAAGAGAAAATTTACCCTGGGTACGTCTTGGTGGAAATGGTAGTAACTGATGATTCATGGTATGTGGTGCGTAATACGCCTCGTGTAACGGGCTTTGTTGGCGCAGGTATTCACCCCGTGCCAGTATCTCAAGAGGAAATCACGAGTCTCTTTGCGCGCATGCAGAAAGATGATAGTAATCATGCTGTTGAGTTTGAAGTAGGGGACTTGGTGCAAGTAATTGATGGTCCGTTCAAGGAGTTCGAGGGTAAGGTAGGCGAAGTGGACACGGGACGTGGCAAGGTAAAGGTCTTTGTCTCTATGTTTGGTCGCGAGACACCAGTAGAGTTGGACTTCTTGCAAGTTCGTAAATTATAGGTACTATAGAAAGGGTATATTATTCGACAACAATACTATCTGGTTATTCTTTCGAGAAGCTTCTTTTCTAGATATACACATATTATATGGCAGATAAAAAAATTAAGAAAATAATGAAATTACAGGTGCGTGGTGGGCAAGCAAACCCAGCTCCCCCTCTCGGTCCTGCGCTTGGTCAGGCTGGGGTAAATATTGGTGAATTCGTAAAGCAGTTCAATGATATGACCAAGGATAAGATGGGTGAAATGGTATCAGTACTGATGACCGTGTACGAGGATCGTACATTTGAATTCGTTCTGAAATCAGCTCCAGCAAGTGCGCTTATTTTAAAGGCAGCTGGACTCAAGGGAGGATCAGGTAAAAATGCCACTAAAAAAGTAGGCAGTATTACGAAGGCGCAGGTAAAGGCAATTGCAGAAGAAAAAATGCCTGACCTGAATGCAAAAAACATCGAAGGTGCCATGAAAATTATCGAAGGCAGTGCACGTTCAATGGGAGTAGATATAAAATAATAGTTTTAAATTTAAAAACACCCTTGTGTAGATGATACATAGGGGTGTTTTTATAATTCTTGTGAACTTTTCCAGGCAAGTTCAAAAATCATCTTCATCATGTTGTGAATCGTTGTGTCCTCTACGATAACTGATATGGGATAGGTCGGATCAAATTTTATGAACTGTACTTTATTTTTTTGATAGATAATAATCTCGCCCTCAAAAGGAAAAAGTTGTTCTGGTACGTAGCGTATCTTTGGTTTATACGTTGTTTTAATAGTTGCATGGGTCTTATCAAGAAAGTGTTTTGTTCGTTCGGTTGCGGGTATAATACCACGCGCAGTAATACGCTTTTTCTCTTTTGTTTTAATATAATCTTTAAAGACTTTTTTAGGTAAAAAATCTTCCAAATGACTGGTATTTGCAAAAGCACAGAGTTCATAATTTCCTGTACCATCAACCTGACTAATGTAGGCCTCGATCACGGCGTCCTTGCCTTCATAAAAGGTTACTTTTGGTTTGGTAGCATATACTTGCAAGAGACCTTCGAGTTCAGGAACCATCTTCCGTGCTTTTTCATAGGCATCTTCTGCGCGTTCTTTACGATAGCGTGCAGTGCGCATAAATCTCTCTGCTGATTCCGGAATATAAAAAAGCTTTTTTTTATTTTCTATCTCACCTATTATTCCTTGAACGCATAATTTTGTAAGTATTTTATAAACTGTTGTTCTGTTTATTTTTGTATACTCGGCAATGGCGCTGGGATAGCTACCTCCATGGGCAAGAATATATGCATAGATTATTGCCTCTTTTTCTTCTAATCCAGCAGCGCGCAACTTTTCTATAAACAGGGGTGTATACATAAGTAAGGTTAAATTTGTTACTTCTTTAGAACAAAAGTATGAATTTTAGTAAAAAGTCTTTTAAAATATAAACTATATAAATCGATTCCATCACTGAAGAGTAACAAGAATTTGCTTTTCTGTATAGTTTTTTTTGGACCTTTAAATTCAACGTATATGAAAAAGACAATAATAGTATGTGTGCCACTCTATTTTTATCATGGTGAAATACTGTGGGGAATCCCTGAACACTATAAAGGCCGACGAGCCCCAAAGAGTCACGTAAATG
>CAZYBJ010000077.1:0-2627 GCA_964645325.1 uncultured Candidatus Saccharibacteria bacterium | reverse complement strand
GGGGATTTTTTTATCGCCTTATCGGGCGAACACTTTAATGGAAATGTTTTTGCAGGAGAAGCACTCGCCAAAGGTGCCTCATACGTGGTTATAGATAATGAAGAATACTATCCAAAAGAAGATCCAAAGAAAGCCGTTCATTACATTCTCGTAACAAACACTAATGAAATATTAGAGGAGCTTGCGCAATATCATCGTCGACAGTTCACAATCCCCGTTATTGCAATAGGTGGGAGTAATGGGAAAAGTACCACAAAAGACCTGATTCGCGATGTTCTCGCAACCAAGCTGTCAGTCTGTGCTACAGCGGCTAACGACAATAATAATATCGGCGTTGCGCAGACGTTATTAAATATTTCGTCAGAACATGATTGTGCTGTGTTAGAACTCGGCTCGAATAATCCGGGGGAAATGGAAAAAATAATAACCATGAGTGCGCCGAGTCACGGTCTCCTCACCAACATCGGCAAAGAGCATCTGGGAAATTTTGGGGGACTCGAAGGCGTGATACGTGAAGAGTGCACGTTGTATGATTTTTTGAAACAAACACAGGGCGTTATTTTTGCACCAGATAATGACGCAATACTCTCGCAACAGCTACAGGGCACACCTTACATATCTTATGGTGAAAATTCAGAATCAAATTATGTTGTAAAAAAATCTGAAAAGAATACTTCTTTTTTTGTACAGGCACAGTGGGGTAACGATGTAATTACAACGCAGTTAGTAGGCGATTATAATATACAAAACATAAGTGCAGCAATTGCTGTAGGGAGTAAATTGGGTATAGACAAGAAAAATATTATCCACGCCCTCGAATCCTATCAGCCATTGGGACAGCGTTCGCAGTTAGTGGAAACAGAACATAACACTGTGATTTATGATTGTTATAATTCTAATCCGTCGAGTCTTGCGCTCGCACTAGAAAATTTTGCAGAATTGATTATAAATACTGATGCAAAAAATAAAGAAAAAGTATTGATCATAGGTGACATGCTAGAACTCGGTGAGTATGCAGAGGCTGAGCACACACATGTTATAGAACTACTCAAAAAATATAATTTTAAAAACGTCTATCTCGTTGGTCCAGAATTGTGTCGCGCGGGTGAGGGAAGTGGCTATCCTTTTTTTCTCGATATAGATGCGATCATTACTGAGCTACAAACTCGTCCGATTCGTAATAGCGTAGTTTTTATAAAAGCCTCGAAGGGAATTCTCTGGAAATATCATAGATTTGATGAGTTTGATTTGTAGTTTTTTTTTGGGTAAAAGAAAAAGTCCGGCAACAACCATTGATGGTTAATTGCTGGACTTGGCGAGATATATAACTACCTCCCCCTCATATGATCCTTCTGCCACGCTTTGAACGCGTAAAAAAAACAATCCTGATCCGGGTTCTTTCGCGACCCCAAGGTTGCCAAGCTTATTGAGAGCCCCTCCATTTGGTGTGCCTCCTCCTTTGTTTTTGGTTCCCTAAAAATTGGTTTCTCAAAATTCGGCTCCCAAGAGGGCGTAGTTTCCAGCGAGACGCCGGCTTTGTTCCGACCTTGGCGGTAGCCAAAAAAATAACTCATGAGCGTCAGGCCCATGATAACAATGGTAACGATGATGCCTTCCATAACTGGTGTTTTTTGAAAGAACCAACGAAGTGCTGGTTTGATTTATATATTAGCATATTAAAAATGTAAAGTCAATACATTGCCCTTAACCCCTTTACTGCTATAATCCAGCACATGAGTTTCTTCAACAAAAAATTAGGCATTGACCTTGGCACTGCAAACACCCTCGTTTTCTTGCCCGAAAAGGGAATCGTTATTAACGAACCTTCAGTGGTTGCCGTATCTGAATTAGATAATGAAATCTTGGCAATTGGCAGTGAAGCGCGCGACATGATCGGTAAAACTCCCGATTCTATTATTGCGTACAAACCTATGCGTGATGGGGTGATTGCTGATTATCGCGTGACCGAGGCCATGCTCCGCTATTATTTTAAAAAAGCACTTGGCCCATGGAATTTATTTAAACCCGAGGTAATGATATCAGTGCCCGCAGGGGTTTCCTCGACAGAGCGCCGTGCAGTAGTAGAAGCGGCATTAAAGGCCGGTGCCAAGCGCGCCTATGTAGTCAAAGAACCCATCCTCGCAGCCATTGGCGCAGGTATTCCTATTCACGAGGCAGATGGCCATATGATTGTTGACATTGGTGGCGGCACGACTGATGTCGCGGTGATTTCATTGGGTGGTATTGTAGCGTCTACATCGGTTAAGTGTGCGGGTAATAAAATAGATACAGCTATTAGTGACTATATAAAGAAAAAACATAATCTTGCTATTGGTGATAGAACAGCAGAAAAAATTAAAATAAAGGTAGGGGGCGCTATTCCATTGGAAACAGAACTAGAACTGGTGATTAAGGGGCGTGATTATGTCACGGGACTACCTAGATCAGTAAAGATTTCAACGAATGCTATTGTAGAGGCTATTGATACTGAATTGCGTATGATTATTCAGGCTATTAAAGATGTCTTGCAAGAAACCCCCCCAGAACTCGCGGCTGATATTATTGATAACGGCATTATTATGACGGGCGGAACATCGCAGCTACGCAACCTCACTGATCTTGTGCAT
>CAZYBJ010000076.1:0-2801 GCA_964645325.1 uncultured Candidatus Saccharibacteria bacterium | reverse complement strand
ATAAACTTTCCATAGTGTTTCCATATCAATCCAAAGGCAGCGTATGAAATACCGTTGGCGCGTGCCTCGGTATATTCTTTCTGATGATGATCATATCTCTGTGTAGCATGATCATACACACCCCCTACATCAAAAACATAATCAGCCTGCTTTATTATTTCTTCATCGCGAGTACGGACAAGTGCGTAGGATTCGCCCTGTTGTTCTAAAAAAATTTGCAGTACCGCACAGGCAAAAATATCATCAGCATGAAAGGTACCACTGTGTGTCACAAGCGTTTTTTGAACAGGAGACATATAAATTTTAATTACAGAATAGTGCTAATCAGCCACGCACCTACACCCCCTAATAATCCACCCAAGAGTGCATCCATATAGGTTGCGACATCAAATCCTGGCACATACACACCAATAATCCAAATAGCAACAGCGTTTAAAATAACTACGATAATCGCAAACAAAATACCATCGGGCAAAATAGCACGAATAATAGCGTTCAACACTGCAAAGGCAACACCAGAAATAACGGCAGCAGGCCAAAATCCAGCAACATTAATTCCTGGTAATAGATACGCGAGTGCGATCATTAATACTGCGTAAAGAAAAAGTTTAATTAGAGCTGTCATAACAAATAATATTAATTAAATAAATAATGCCTCAACTACTTCTTTTACATCGGTTCCATCTGCCGTGTCTTTTAACTCACCCATCAAGGCGCCTATGAGTTGCCCTATTTTTGCCTTGTCAGTAATTCCCATGGATTCTTTTTTAGCAACTGCCAGCTCATGAATTTTTGCCTTATCCATCGTTGCTGGTAGATATACTTGCAAAATGTCGAGTTCAATTTTTTCAGCATCTGCCAAATCACTACGTCCCGCATCAGAAAATTGTTGCAAGGCATCTTTGCGGCGTTTTACCTCTGTCTTAATAACCGCAAGCGCATCTGTGTCAGCAAGTTCATCCTGAGGCATTTTCCCCAATTCTACCAGCTTGTTTGTCATGGCGCTCATGACACCGCGTAGTGTGGTTACTTTTTCGCCCTCTTTTGCCTTCATGGCTGTTTTCATATCTTCTTTAATTTGTTGCTGTAATAACATATATATGTGTGTGTTTACGTTTAAATAAATATGACTCTATGATATCATAGATATATATGAAAAAAACCCTCATTTTTCTAGATACCGAAACAACCGGTGCTGAACCCACTGATCGCCTGTGTCAGCTAGCCTATATGACCACGGGTCAAACATCTGCTGATATTTTTAACGAGCTCTATAAACCGCCTGTTCCCCTGTCTATAGAATCTATGGCAACGCATCATATCACCGAACGCATGCTGGCTGATAAAAAAAGCTTTCTTGAAAGTACTCACTATCATGACATCAAAAAATTATTAGAATCACCCGACACCGTACTCGTTGCACACAACGCAGCCTTTGATATAGAAATGCTTAACAAAGAAGATATCTCTCCTCTCCAGTGGATAGATACGTTACGCCTTGTCCGTCATCTGGACCCCGACATGAAAATACCTCGTCATAATTTACAGTACCTACGTTATTATCTTGATCTCGATGCTGATATTCATGAACCTGTTACTGCCCATGATGCCAAGGGCGACATTATAGTATTAGAAAAACTATTCAACAGACTGTTTATTAAAATGCAAGAAAAGCATACTAGTAGTGATGCTGATGCAATTATAGAAGAAATGATAAAAATTTCTCGTGAATCAACACTGATTAGTAAATTTACCTTTGGCAAGCATATTGGCAAGCTCGTGAAAGATGTTGCCGAGCAAGATAAAGGCTATCTGGAGTGGCTCCTTGTCCAAAAACAAGCCTCGGATAAAAATGAAGAGGACTGGATCTTTACCCTGAAGCATTTTTTAAATAAATAAAAACGTGTTAGTATTTTAAGCATATTAAATTTTTATATTATTTTATTATTATGGAACCTATAGAAACAGCAGTAAAAATAAAGAATACAGACGTATTGAAAGAAGCTTGGGAACTTTTTAAAAAGAATTTTTGGTTTATTATTGGCGTACAAATTATTGTTTTTTCCCTTCCTAACCTTATTGATTTAATAAGTAGTCTGGCATTACCTGATTCAAGTGTAACAGAAAGTTCTTTTGCTCTGGGAATAACCTTTGCCATAGGAATTGCCACCTACCTATTTTCTTTAATCTTAATTATGGGTGCTGTTGTTGTTCTTTTGAAAGTAATACGCGGAGAAGAAACATCGTTTTCTGAGATTTTTAGCGTCTATAGTCCACACATGGTTCTAAAATATTTAGCTGCGAGTATTTTGCTTTCTTTTGCTGTACTTGCAGGTTTTATCGTATTAATTATTCCTAGTATTATTATTGGGCTGATGTTCATGTTTGCGCTGTATCTAATTGTTGATAAAAAAACAGGAATCATGGAATCATTCTCAATCAGTAAGAAAATGACCAGTGGCTACAAAATGCAATTGTTTCTATTTTTACTCGCACTAGTTGGTATTAATATTTTAGGACTCCTGTGTCTTGGTGTTGGACTTATCGTTACAGCAGCATTTAGTACATTTGCACTGATTTATATGTATAACAAGCTCCTAGAAAAAAATAATCTCGCAACACCTGTTACCCCTATATCATCATCAACGTCAACAACTCCTGAAACTCCTGTGGTAGTAGAAGCAGAAATGGTGTAGGGATAAGGCCTCCCACAGAGGGGCTACCCAACTTCCATCTTTTCTTATAAAAATTTACACTCAAAAGAATCCTTCAGGTTGAAAAACTTGGAGGATTTTTTAGTG
>CAZYBJ010000075.1:850-2802 GCA_964645325.1 uncultured Candidatus Saccharibacteria bacterium | reverse complement strand
GAGGCAATACCAATAGCAGCTGCAATAATAACAAGATTTTTAATAATATACTGACCCTCTAGTGTTGGTACAAGAAATCCACTCCATGTTTCTGTCGGTAATAAAAATAGTGGACCAAAGGTAGTAATCATATGAATAAACAACAGAGGTATTACCAGACGTTCAAGACCGCGAATAATAAACAAGAGACCAATAAGACATTCAAGAACCCCAAAGAGTATAAGAAACGTATCAAAACTCATAATGTTAATAGATTCTTCAAAGAGGCGTTGTACCAGCCCACTAGCAGGACTGAGTCCAATAATTTTTAAAAACCCAAACCAGAAAAATACGACAAACAAACCAAAGCGTGCTGTTGGCATAGTTATCTTTCTAAAAAAGTGTATGAGATTAATATCAAAATTGCGTAATGATGGAGGCATATAATTTTTATTTTATTTCTTTTTTAATTTCTTCTGCTTCATACGATTCTAAATAAGTGGTGAGTTGTCTATTTACCCTGATAAATGTAGCACGACGAGAAAATTCTTTCAAGCGTCGCGCGCCAATATAGGTACCAGTACTCCGCAACCCGCCAAAAAGATCGTGGATATAGGTATGCACGCTGCCCTTGTATGGAATCAGCATATAGCGACCCTCGGAGGCACGATGTGCGTCTTTCTTGCCATAAAAATCTTGCATAGCCTTATTGGATGAAGAGCCAAAATATTCTTTATAGTGCTTGCCGTTTTTCTCTACCAGCTCTCCCCCACTTTCGTCAAATCCAGAAAACATAGATCCGTACAAATTAAAGTCAGCACCCGCACAAAATGCCTTGGCAACACAGGCAGGAAAGCGCTGCCCCCCATCAGCAATGACCAAACCACAACCTCCTTTACCATTTGAAATACCGTGTGCTGCATCAGCACATTCAATAACCGCTGAAAGTTGTGGATAGCCTACACCCGCAACACGACGCGTCAGACACGCTGATCCTGGACCAATACCAACTTTTACAATATCTGCGCCACTCAAAATAATTTCCTCGGTTATTTCATTGGTTACTACATTGCCTGCAATAATAATATGATTGGGACACAGAGAACGGACAAGACCTATCATCTCCAAAAATCTTTGTAGATAACCATTGGGTACATCAATACAAATAAAAGAAAAATTTTGGATGAGTCCGGTACTGATCATTTCTTTCAGTTGAGTAATATCCTCGTCGCGTATACCAAGGGTGTAGGTAACGTAATCAGGATTATTAAAAGTTTTAAAAAATTCTTGATACTCTGCTACTGTATAATATTTATGAAATGTAGTAATAAGCTTGTACGGGGCAAGCGCCCGGGCCATCTCAAAAGTACCAGAACTTGCCATATTCGCTGTCATGATAGGCACCCCTGTCCATGTTTTGGGACTGTGATAAAACTGAAAGGTACGTTCGAGTACCACATCTTTGCGTGAGGTCATTGTGCTTCGTTTGGGACGAATCAGTACATCGTCGTAATCCAATTTTATTTCTTCTTCGATGCGCATATGAGACTAGTATAACCTATTGTTCATAAAAAATCTGTTTTTATATCCCAAGGATTTCTATTGATTTTTCTGTATAGGTAGATTCTAAAACCCCATCCATTGCCTCATTAAATTGCACTTTGCCATGAAAGGTTTTTTCTGAGGCAAGGACTTTTGGTAAAAAATCTTTATCTGCCGGTAACATGTCATCATATGGAATAGCAGTTAACGGAAACCATGAGGGTGTTTGCATCTCGTCAGTGCTTTTTGCTTCACCGGTAAAATCTGTTGCAATATAAAATGCCACCGACCAATTTGGTTCATCTGAATCATTATTAAAAAAGAAAAAATCAACGAGCGCTTTTGGGATAAGTTTTTCTGGGATAACTGCAACACCTGCGCCAGACTCTTCGAACAGTTCTCGACAGGCGGTATGACGTAGTGAAATATCC
>CAZYBJ010000075.1:0-840 GCA_964645325.1 uncultured Candidatus Saccharibacteria bacterium | reverse complement strand
GTTTGCCGCCATAGCCGTTCCATTTACCAACTCCAACTTTCTTCATTTTTCTTGCGAGTAAAATTTTATTGTCTTTAATTACAAATATAACAGTTGCTTTCATATATAGTTATCTTAACTTAGATTAAGCGGGAAAGCGAATTTTAAAATTATTTCTTCACCACTTCATCAAACGTCATTTTTGCATATTCTTTGTCATGTATACCTGCAAGTGCATAAATTTGTGTCGCTGAAAATTCCTTTGCGTCATTACTATCAAAACCAAGTTTTTGAGCAACGGCATATACTTCATCATAACTCTTCCCTTCTATTTCTAAATACGGATCAAGTAATGGCCACTCATCAATATCTAATTCAATATTATCCAAAATATATCGCACTCGTTTATTTTCAAAATAAAACTTTTCAATCAGACCAAGCGCACGCAAAATTTCAGCAGTAGCATTAAAATCAGATACGATAATCTCATGTTCGATCATCCCAGCATCTTTTCCAGAATTTCCATCAGGATTCATGCGTTGTTTAAACGAAAGAGTAATTTGCTCCCCTTCATCACGCAAACGCACCCATGCGGCCATGGCATCGAGGCGCATATTAGGATAATCAAAAACTTTACGCTTATATAAATATTCTCCAACAAATACACCGCCAAGTGCTTTAATCTTGTTTTCAAGTTCTAATTTGTTAATTCCTAGGAATTTTATTTCTATTTCTTGCATAAGATAGAGTATAGCAAAGTTTGGTTTTATGAGAAATAAAACAAAAGTGATAAAATAGGTCCTATGAAGAAGATTGTTGAGCATAAGACCTCCCCCAACCCCTCCACAGGAGGGGAGAATT
>CAZYBJ010000074.1:0-2828 GCA_964645325.1 uncultured Candidatus Saccharibacteria bacterium | reverse complement strand
CATCTGACATGCTCAAGATCTTTTTGGGTGGTAGTATTGAAATGGACATGGCAGAACATTGGCAAGATCGTATTATAAAAGACTTGGCTGATGAAAATGTTATACTCCTGAATCCGCGTCGCACTCTATGGGATAGTAGCGCCTGGAAACAAACAAAAGATAATCCAGATTTTAAAGAACAAGTTACTTGGGAACTGGATGCCCTCTTGGCAAGTGATGTGATTATTATGTATTTTGATATCAAGACCAAGTCTCCTATATCACTTTTAGAATTGGGTCTGTATGCTGATAGTGGCAAGTTATTAGTAGTCTGCGCAGAGGGATTCTGGCGTAAAGGAAACGTAGACATTGTGTGCGAACGCTACGCTATTCCGCAATTTACAGATATTGAAAGCATGTTAAGCTATATACGCAGAGAAGTTTTAAAAAAATAATCTATTTCTATTATATGCAAAATAATACACGATTTTATACTGCCCTTCTTATACTTATCCCTGTTGCTTTATTGGTGGGTGCCCTATTCTTAATCAAAGGCACATCTACAACAAGGGAGGAGTCCGCTATTACTCCTAACGAAACTGTAGTGGTAACCCCACCAGTTGAAGATAACGTCAACGTAGACCCCTCTACTACTCCACTGAGCACATGGAAAAGCTCTTCTCTATTGAACTTCTACTATCCAGAAGGTTTTGAGGCGAGTGAGTTTGCTGGCGACACGCCAGAATTTAGAGCAGAAAATGGAAAGCTGATTATAAGCTGGAGCATGACGCCTTGTGCTGAATCAGAAATGGATCCTTTTGTATTGGGGGTTTCTGCCGTGGCATGTATACGAGACAGGCTTGCAACTATTGGCGTATCTGATGTACGTGATGCATTGACTACTGATGACCTAAAAATATTCGGTGCCTTTGTGTTGAAAAATAAATAAATATTACTATTCTGATTTCAAAGTAAAAATAAATTCTTCAAAAAAGTTCCTTTTCTTTTTCTGTAATAAACGAACAATTTCTGCTAAGCCATGCATGCGTTCTGATACTGGTATGTCTTTAATATCTGCCCAGAAACTTTCCCCCATGGGAGAATGTGTTTCCAGAATTCCACGTGGTGCCTTTGCAGAAAAAATGTGGAACAAGGTATGTGTAAATAACTCATCTTGCGCATCATATACTGTGATATACACCTCACCACAATGATGCAATGTTGCCGAAAGTCCCGTCTTTTCAGAAAACTCGCGCGATGCAGCGTCGGCAATGCGCTCGCCCAAATGAATCTTGCCATAGGGAAAGCCTACTTTTTTAAAATAGGGTTGCTTCTTGCGTCTATAAAAAAGAAAGTCGCCATGCATATTTGTGCATACTATCAACGTTACAATTTTTGGCTGAATACGTTCTGATAATGTAGCGCTACTCATTCTATCTATTAAACTCTGTCCAAGAGAGGCAAGGCAATACTCCCCCGCGCGATTCTTTTTCAAATATTTTTGGTCAAGCATGCTGGCGAGATGATAGGAGAAGACATTGCTAGAAATTCCAGCGGGTTGTAATTGTGAAAACGTAGCGCTTTCTTTATGAAGCATTTTTTTGAGTATGGCTTGTTGGATGTGGTGCATAACTCTATACTAACCCCTCATAATTTTTGAGTCAAAAAATGCTTGTCAAATCTATTTGACTAGTGCACAAACTTACCCCATGCCACACTATAGGTGAAAAAAATTATTCTTTTAACACTTAACATAAAGGACATGAACAGAACTCATATTACTATTTACATGGGTACAGAACACTCACTTGTAGTCGAATGGCAAGAGAAGTCCTTCCACTGGGAGAGTGGCGGTTATATGGGCGATACCGCGCGTTCAAAACACTGGTATGAAGGATTGTGCAAAATCAGAAGGTGTAGTGACGGGGGCGACGTACTATTTTTTAAGTTTATAACAAAGAAGCATGATGATGAGCTTGGTGGTTCATTTGAATCTCAATTTTTTACCTTGAAAAACAACGCCTCCACCAAAGAGGTTATGCATGAAGAAGTTATGAAGAGGATAATTGAATTTGAGAACAAGCTTCAAAAAGAAGCGGGTCTCTATGTTGCCCTCGAGATAGATGTTTCTTTGCTTTTTTAATACTCCTGCCACACGATCAAATTACGGGGAATTATATTCCCCGTTTTTATATACAGAAAAAAGATGCTTATTTGTTTAAAGTTTTATATACTAGTAGATATGGTACATAACGCAACAACATATTTTTTGTGGGACATGGAGGAATTTACCTTTCGTGAAAAAAAGGTGGATTGGTACTGGTGGGTAGGACTCATTACACTCGCAGGTGTATTGCTTTCTGGTCTTCTTTGGAAAAATGTCTTCTTTGCCCTGTTTATTTTACTCGCAGGTATTTTGGTGATTATTGCAGCGCAACGTAGACCAGATACGAATACTATAGAAGTCAGCGAATTGGGTATAAAAATAGGCAAGCGATTTTATGCCTATGCCGATCTCGCCTATTTTTGGATTTTAGAAGAAACAGACACAGAGCCTGCAAAACTCCTGCTCTATTCCCCAACGGCTTCCCAGCCAGTGCCAACACTTGAAATTGGTCATGATATTGATCCCCTCGAATTGCGTGATTTTCTCCTAGACTACATACAAGAGCAAGAACTGACCGAATCGCGCCTCCAGAAGCTTTTGGAGCGCATTGGGCTGTAGCACTTGCATAGAAGTCAATCATGGCTATAATCGATAAGAGTTATATCCTGCTTTCGTAGTTCAACGGATAGAACGCGGGTTTGCGGTACCCGTGATCCAGGTTCGATTCCTGGCGAGAGCACTA
>CAZYBJ010000073.1:0-2848 GCA_964645325.1 uncultured Candidatus Saccharibacteria bacterium | reverse complement strand
ATACGACAAGGGTAGTTTAGCAGTTTTGGGTCCCAAAAGTGACTCTTATGCCCCCATTTCCATCGCTATTCCATGAGGCTGTTTGAGAACAATCGATATTATTTTCAATAATAAAATAATCATCTAGGTAGTTAACATCACTATCAATTGCTTGCAACTCTTCACACGTTGTAATTTGCCAAGGGTTTTGCTGTGATCCATCACCACCGGCAAAATCATCCGCATGTACACGATATATTGGGCTAATAAGTATTATTAATAAAAAAACTGAACAACCTGTTATATATAAAATATTTTTTTTCATATTACTAAATATAATAACACAAATGTGTATGAAAAAAATACATACATTTTATTTTCCACAACTTTTACAGAAAAAAGCAATGGTAAATGAGTCTATATCAACAAGATATCTCCTTTTCAGAAATCCCCTATTAAGACTGTGTTACAAAGCTCAAGATCTTTGAAAACTGGTACTCGTTACTATATGCACTCGTACTTGATCCGGGTTTTAAAACTGCTCGATAATAATATCTCGTAGCTGGGTTAAGTCCTGATATTGTCTGTGAGAAAGATCCTTGAACAGGCGCGGTACTCGATGAAATTTTGTTTAAGTTATTTGGCGAAAGACCATATTGAAAGTACACTTGCCCCTTCGTGCTTGTCGCAGTATACGCGTCTACGGTGCCACTCACCACGGTATTCAGCGTTGCAGACGTGCGTCTAATATTTGTTGCTGGTTCTATGACAAAAATTGATGACAAAGATAGTGGGATTGATACCGTTCCAGTACCAGTTGTAGTGGTAGTAATAACAGGTACATCAACCGTTACAACACCAGAATCTGATTGTATGGTTTCTGTAGTAGTGGTTTCAACGGGAGGAGTTACAAAAGCTGAACCTGATTGGACTGTTTCTGTAGTAACCGTTTCAGCAGGAGGAGTTACAAAAACTGATCCGGTTATTGATACAGGTGGCATCACTGTGGTTGTCGTTTCAGAAACTTCAACAACCACAGGTAAATCTGGATACACTGAATGCGTTTGTGTAGTCGTAGTAAAAGCTGATCCGGGCTCTGGCAACATACCATTTCCACTAATTTGATTCAGTTGCATTTGCAATCTATCTCGTTGTTCTTCTAAGATTCTAATATATTCATCTTTTTGATTCACGAGTTCTAGTACGCTTTCTTGCTGTATTACATTTATTTTTAAATCTTCAAACGTATTCTGTATATACTTTTTTTGCTCATCCATACTCCCTGCTAATTGCTCAACGAGAACGGTAACATCATTACCACCAGATTTTTCTTGATCAATAATCGTGGCAACCTGTACTAGGTTATTTTGAAACTCAGCTTGCGCACGCATCAAGTCTTTTGTTTTAAAGTTATCTTGCTGAATAATCTGCTTCATTTCCATAACACGCTCTTCTGCAAACTTTATTTGCATGTGTGCTTTGTCTGTTGGATTTGATTCTAGTCCGTATTGAATACTTTCTACTAATTGCTCAACACCATAGAGCGCATCCCCTGGGACACTTGCCTCGGAGGCAAAGGCCGCACTACTGCCACCCACCAAAAGTGCTATCATCACCATACTTACCATTGCTTTAACTGTTTTCATAATTTTAAATAGTTGAATACATTTTTTAATAAAAGGCGCCTGTGCAACTATTAGACGTGATTCTTGCATATCAGTTACAGGATGAAATGCCATATACTCTACAACCCTTTCTTTTATTACATTTAAAGAATCATCTTGCAGGGCAATGCCTTTCAGTTTTTTTAATTCATCTATAATTGTGTGTTTGTCGTATTTCATATGTTATTTCTTAGTATTTTTATAGATCTATGAATGATCACCTTAACATTGGATCCTGTTTTTCCTGTGAGATCACTTATTTCTTTGATACTCAGATCATCAACATATCGATACATGATTATTTCTTTGTATTCTTTGGGCAATTCCAGTAAACGCTTTTCTATAAAGGCCCGATTTAATGCATACTCTGAAAACTTTTCTTGCTCGGCCTCTACTGACATGTCTTTTTCTTGAACCATATCGAGGGAAAGGGGTGTAAAATCTTTTTTACGATAGTGATCAATAATTAAATTATTAGCAATTGTATATAAAAAAGTCTTTATATTTCTAACTTTATTATTCTGATAATTATCAGAAGTAGAAGTAATGAACTTCCAAGCCTTACAAAAAGTTTCTTGAGTAATATCTTTTGCGGTATCTAAATTACTTACCTTAAAATACACATGCCGTATTATAGACTGAGCGTGTTCATCATAAGCCATCAAAAAGTTTTGTTCGGTTTTTGTGATCATAATATATCGATCATGATATAGAGACGTTACGTGAACCTTTTGGTTACACTGTCTATACAACTACTTTACTTTTTCAACATCTGTTACTGCTATTTCCCCATCCTTTATTGTATAAGCAAACGAAGCACTTCCCTGTATATGCCCATCCTCATATGTAACAGTACCTGTTTTAAGCGCCGGATCAACATGCACACCTAGTACGTACCATGATCCACCCAAAACTGCATCCTCGGGAACAAGATCTTTGACGTGTTCGCGAACATATTTTTCAACGAGCACTCTTTCATCAAGATCGCTACACGCAATATCAGTCATTTCTTGCCAATAACCATCTTGTACAGCTTCTGCAACAGGGTCATCACTACCTATTTGAATTGGATTGGCTCCAGGGTAGATGGGTGGCCAATACCCTCCTCCATTTTTATATGCTTCAGCCATTTCTTTTTCTTTTATTTTTTTTAGTCTTTGCTCTTCTATTGCAGCTTCCTTTTGTACTTTATAATTATAAGCTTT
>CAZYBJ010000072.1:0-2866 GCA_964645325.1 uncultured Candidatus Saccharibacteria bacterium | reverse complement strand
ACAAGTGATTCAAAACTCGATGAGGCACGGCGGGCTATATAAATAATCTTAAAGAGTATTGCTAAAAAAAGCATAAGCACTACGATCGAGCCCGCAAAGCCCCACTCTTCTGCAAAACTTGCAAAGATAAAGTCGGTTTCATTTTCTGGCAGAAACTGTAATCGTGATTGTGTACCGTAGCCAATGCCCTTACCCAAGATTCTCCCTGAACCCACCGTAACAATTGATTGATATGAATTATATCCCGTGCCGGTAATATCGCTCGTGGGGTGCAAAAATGTAAGGATGCGATCTTTTTGATAGGGCTTAAATACAAAACCCCATAATAATCCACCCGCAACCACTGATAGTAATAGAAAAGCAAGTAAGTGCTTGCGCGAAATACCAGAAATCAGCACCATACCAAACCATACAATAAGAAGGATAGCAGCAGAACCAAAATCGGGTTGTAATAGAATAAGCCCAAACGGAATAAAGAAATAGAGCCCTGTGATAAGTAAGTGCTTAGCACGTGCCATTTCTACATGCCTACGCGAGAGATATTTTGCAAGAATAAGAATCAAAATAAGCTTTACCAAGTCAGCCGGTTGAAAAGAAAAGGCCCCTAATTGAAACCAACTTGTTGCCCCATTCACTGTACTCCCCACAACAAAAAGAGCGAGGAGAAGCCCAATACCAATACTATACATCGCCAAAATAAGCGCCGAGCGTTTTAAAAAACTAATATCAAAAAAAGAAAGGGTTGCCATAATACTTACCCCAATCAAAAGAAACATAAGTTGTCGCACCAATAATGATTCATTACCTCCTATACCAAAAGAACTCATGGTAACAAGCCCACATGCCACTAAAAAGAGTGCCATAAGCGGCAGCAACCAATGACGCGCATTTTGTTTGTGTGCATGTAAAGAAATCATGGGTTATACAACAAAAGTAAGAAATGTTCTCTTTTTTACTTTATCAAATAAAAGGATTCACACGCGGAGTAATAACTACTTGCACAGGTTCTCTGAGTAATGGCCGTGGCCACGTAAACGTAATGTCGCGGAATGAACCCTGTGGAATTGATTCGAGTATCGTTTGACTGGTTGCAATCGCATTGCCCCTATCGTCATATACCACGACAACGACGGGGCTTTTGGCAATATCAAACATATTATTATTGCGTATACGTGCACGCAATTGTGGGGCTGAATCAAGTTGATTCCATGTTTCATTTTCTACAGTTAAGAGCTTCTTAGAAAAACGCTCTTCCGTACTATGCCATACGGGGGCCTGCAAAAATTTAAATGTAGTAAGATAGGGTATGGTATTACCCACTGTAATACCTGGTTCAAAAATAGTAGTTTTTTGATTAGGTCCAATAAACGTTTCACCGATACGTTCATCAATGAGAATATTACGATCATCATAGGTGCGAAATTCATAGGCAATTCGTTGTATCCCTGCACGCACATTTTGATTTTCAACAGAGGCAACAAGATTATATACCGTATCCGTTACTGGAAGGGCGCGCGCCCACTCAATAACAACATCACGCACCTGATCACGACAAAGTAATTCACAGGCTCCACCACAATCAATACCCTGTTCATCAGCATTTTGTTTTTTATCAAAACAGGTGGGATCAGTAGTGAAAAAAGATTTCCACATAATAAAAATAACCAGCGCAATACAAGCAAGAACAATGAGTAAGTATTTTAATTGATGTTGTATATTCCAATTCATAGATATATCAAGCATTATAACAAAAAATAGTATAAAAAAACTTGTATCTTTTTACTGATACAAGTTTTTTCTATTCAAGTTCTTAAAACTGGCGACTACCTACTTTCCCCACAAGGAGTATCATTGGCTCAAGCGGTCTTAACTTCTGGGTGCGGAATGTTACCAGGTGTTTCCCCGCCGATATGTCACCAGATTCAAAAACTCGAATACGTGCCTACATACGACAAATAGGGTCAAGAATATTTGAAAGCTGAAAGATGATGGGGAACAACGCGCTCCCCATTCGTACCCAAGGACAGGACTCGAACCTGTATGCTTGCGCACACCATTTCATTACTGAAGTGATGCGTGTCTACCAATTTCACCACCCGGGCATTTACTTACGATGTATCTTTGTACATCATTTCTCAACTTTCAAAAAAACTAACTTTGCAAATAAATAATAAAATAAAAAAATATTAAACTATTTTGATTCTCAGATTTCCTAATAGGAATCGATCAATTAGTACATCTCGGCTCAATATATTTCTATATGTTCACCTAATGCCTATCAACCTAATCATCTCTTAGGGATCTCAAACGATACTTAATCTTGAAGTTGGCTTCCCTCTTAGATGCTTTCAGAGGTTATCCATTCCCGACATAGCTACTCGGCGGTGCTTCTGGCGAAACAGCCGATAGACCAGCGGTCAGTTCATTCCGGTCCTCTCGTACTAGGAACAAATCTTCTCAAGTATCAACGCCTGCAGTAGATAGGAGACCAACCTGTCTTACGCTTCTTATCCTGCCTCGCGGCAGGGAACGGACTATATCTTCTTCCTTATTTTTATAAGGAAGCTCAACGTGTAGTCTCTACGGGCACTGCCGGAGGCAGTTTCCCTCGGTATTGTCTGCCGTAGGCAGATTCCACCGATATGAGTTGAGCATGTCATTATGTATTACTACATACGACCGCCGTAATGGTTGGTTCTATCTTCTTTTATTTCTTATTAAACGAAAAGACCTGATTTTAAATATTTTTATTTTGTCGTATTTCAGAGAGGACTCAGACAGCACAGAAACCAAATAATCTTTCGTTTCTCTACGGTCTGAACCCAGCTCGCGTACCTTTTTAATTGGCGAACAGCCAAACCCTTGG
>CAZYBJ010000071.1:0-2950 GCA_964645325.1 uncultured Candidatus Saccharibacteria bacterium | reverse complement strand
CAGACACAGCAGTACGTACCTATCAAGCAAGTAATAACCTTACTGTTGATGGTGTTGTAGGATCACAAACACGTAGTGTATTGTGTAAGTAAGGTATCTCTCTCTAACCTTACTATCTATCAACTAAAACACTCATGCTCTCCAAAGGGGTGTGGGTGTTTTTGTAATACTAATTTTTTCTGCTATTATGCAGGATACTATGAATAAGAATTTACATATTAGAAATTTCTCTATTATTGCCCATATTGATCACGGCAAGTCAACGCTTGCCGATAGAATGATTGAAATAACGGGCACTATAGAGGCGCGTAAAATGCAGGATCAGGTGCTCGACAAAATGGAGCTGGAACGCGAGCGTGGCATAACTATCAAAATGCAACCTGTGCGCATGGAGTATACATCCACTCGTGACCAAGAAAAATACATTTTAAATTTGATTGATACTCCAGGGCATATAGACTTTTCTTATGAGGTGTCGCGTGCGCTGAAGGCCGTTGAGGGATCACTGCTCCTTGTTGATGCAACACAAGGAATCCAAGCCCAGACGTTCACAACACTCGATATGGCGCGTGCGTCAGGATTGGTAATTATTCCTGTGCTGACGAAGATTGATTCACCGCTAGCGCGCGTTGACGAGGTATCACTAGAAGTTGCCGATCTGTTGGGCTGTGATCTTGACGATATTTGTGCGGTATCAGGGCGAACAGGTGAGGGGGTAGATCTTTTATTACAACATATTATTGATCGTATACCGCCACCCAAAGAGCATGCTGATACAGAATCTACGGCGCTTGCTCAGAATAGTTTTAGGGGGCTGATTTTTGATTTTGAATACTCTAATCATAAGGGCGTTATTGTGTACGTGCGTGTTACTGATGGATCAGTAAAAAAAGGAGAACAGCTCATGTTTAAAATAGCAGATAAAAAGTTTTTTGCCCTTGAGGTAGGACACTTTGCACCAGACGCACAAGAAAAAGAAAGTATTACCGTGGGTGAAATTGGTTATATCGTAACAGGTATCAAAGAGGCGGGTATTGCATCAGTGGGTGATACGATTACACTACTCAAAAATCCCTTACCTGAATTTCCTGGATATAAAAAACCAACGCCTGTTGTGTGGGCTTCTATTTACCCAGAATCACCCGATGATTTTGATCAGTTACGCATTGCATTGGGTCGGTTGCAACTTTCTGACTCATCTTTTTCGTACGAGGAAGAAGTATCAGGAACATTGGGACGAGGCTTTCGGTGTGGTTTCTTGGGAATGTTACACCTTGAAATTATTACTGAACGATTATTGCGCGAATTTAGACTTGACCTGATTGTTACGACGCCAAGCGTAACCTATGAAGTAATAAAAAAAGATGGCACCAAGGTCGTTGTCTATTCTCCGCCACTCTTTCCTGATTACGGTCAAATTGCCTCGGTGCGCGAACCGTGGGTGATTTTGACTATTATTACGCCGCTGGCATATATGAGCAATCTGGTGCAGATACTTTTTGATCATGAAGGTTCTACCATAGATACAAAAACATTTGCTGATGGGCGTGCGCAGGTGACGGTTGAAATGCCCTTGCGTGAATTAATGCGTAACTTTTTTGATGAATTAAAATCAGGTACTTCTGGTTATGGTTCAGTATCATATGAAATTGCTGAATTGCGCGATGCCGATGTAGAGCGTCTGGATATTTTGGTGGCAGGGGATCCTGTTCCTGCCTTTGCCCGTGTGGTTGCACGCCGTCGCATTCAAGAAGAGGCAGAGCAGGCAGTAGAAAAGCTTTTTAAAAGTCTCCCTCAGCAAATGTTCGTAGTAAAGATTCAGGCACAGGCAAGTGGGCGCATCATTGCCTCGCAAACATTGAAGGCGCTGCGTAAAGATGTAACAGGCTATTTATACGGTGGTGATATTACCCGTAAAATGAAATTACGTGAAAAGCAAAAAAAGGGTAAGAAGAAAATGGCGGCACGCGGAACGGTAAATATTCCTCAAGATGTCTTTCTCAAAATGATGAAAAAATAAAGAAATAAGCTTAAAACAAGCCTGTATACAAAATAATCATAGAAGCAATAACCAATATAACAATAACCCCAGAAATTATTTTCATGATGCGCTTGTTATTTTGATTAAACATAGAGATGTACGTATAATTATTATATCATTCTAGATAAGTACTATGCAAGATTATAAACACAACAACAGTGCTGCCCAGCATGCACAAAAAAAGGCTCGCCATATCGTCAGTATCCTTATAGTGGTCATTCTTCTGATTATTGCCCTCGTATCAACGATACGACTACTCAAAAAGAAGGCCTATGTGCATTCAGTACACAATAACCTAGAAAGAGAATACACCAAATTATTAGAAAGCAAAAAAAAGTTGGATATGGCCACACAAACACTGAATGATAGCGAGGGCATTGATCGGGTAATTCGTAATACCTATCGGGCCGTAAAAGAAGGGGAGGAGTTGGTTGTGTTAGTTCCTGACGCTCAGTAAATATGTTAGAATAAGCCAGTAGAAAAATATTATTTATTTTAAAATTATAAAATTTATGCAAACACAAAAAACAGTAACTATATATTCCACACCGAGTTGTCATTTTTGCCATATGGCAAAAGACTATTTTAATGCGCATGACGTAGTATATACTGAATATAATGTTGCTGAAAATCAGGAAAAGCGTGCTGAAATGATGGAAATGACGGGACAAATGGGGGTACCCGTAATTGTTGTTGGTGACGAGATTATTGTTGGTTTTAATGAAGAGAAAGTAGCAGAACTCTTAAAAAATTAGGTATACGAGCGGGAGGATATAATTTCTCCTCATAGTTCAATTGGATAGAACGGGGCCGTCCTAAGGCTTAAATCCAAGTTCAAGTCTTGGTGGGGAGACCATGTTAAAAGTTGCCGAAAGGGTTCATACTGTGTTAGTATGGTGTGTATGGACG
>CAZYBJ010000070.1:0-3235 GCA_964645325.1 uncultured Candidatus Saccharibacteria bacterium | reverse complement strand
TTTTATCAGTAGTTGATACTGCTCGTGAATGATGAGCATATATCAGAACAAGCGGAGCTATCATGAGCAGGATACCACCCAATGAGGCACTTATGATTGGGTTTAAAATTAATCGTAGAGGTAAAAAAATATGCAGCACAATACCTGCTGTTGAGAAAAAGAGAAACAGCAAGGGCGTACTTGAAACATGTTGTGCTATTTGTATACGCTTCATACACAATGAACTCACCTAGTATACTACTATTTAAAAAAAATATTTACTTCGCCTCTCCCCAGCTTTTACCCGTATGTAGACTTACTTTCAGGGGTATCGTGGTTGCATACTGAATCCACGATCTTTTGAGCACCGATGACATGAGTTCGCTGATTATAGGCATTACCTGATCGAGGACGCTCTCATGTACTTCAAAAACTAATTCGTCATGTATTTGCATGATCATTTTTACTTTTTCTTGCAAGTGTTCACGTACTATCCACTCGTCCACATACTGCATGGCAAGTTTAATACAGTCGGCCTCTGTGCCCTGTATGGGTGCGTTAATAGCCATGCGCTCGGCCATAGCGCGTATGTAAGGTAAACGTGAATGCAAATTAGCAAAGTATCTACGTCTCCCGAATATTGTTTCTGTGTAACCATGCTCCAGAGCAAATGCCTTTGTGGTATCCATATAATTGCGAATGCTAGGGAACTCCTCAAAATAAGCATCAAAAAAGCTTTGTGCCTCGGCACGCGTTGATCCTAAATTTTTCTGAAGTGCTGAAACGCCCATGCCGTACAAAATACCAAAATTAATAATCTTTGCCGTGCGACGTTGTTCATGGGTAACATTTTTTTGTTCAACACCAAAAACACGCGATGCGACTGCATTATGAATATCGCCACCATCCACGAAAACCTGTGTCATTGTTGTATCCCCGCTCATCATCGCCGCTAAACGCAACTCTATTTGCGAGTAATCAGCAACAACCAATACTGATCCAGTGGGTGCAATAAATGCATTGCGAATTGCTTTGCCCATATCTGATCGAATAGGAATATTTTGCAAATTAGGATTCTGTGAAGCAAAGCGCCCTGTTGAGGTACCATCCTGCAACAATTCAGAGTGCAGTCTACTCTGTTCGTCTACCAACAAGGGCAAGGTATCAATGTACGTAGACAGTAACTTGTCCAATTCACGATAAGACAAAATCTCATCAATAATTAAATTCTCCCCGCGCATTTTTTCTAATTCTGATTCTTTGGTTGAGTACTGCCCTGTAGGGGTCTTTTTAATGCCTTTTGTTTGAATCTGCAATCTCTCGAATAATATTTCACCCAGCTGCTTGGGCGAACGTATATTAAATTCTATTCCCGCTTGTTTAAAGATCTTTTTTTCCAAGCGATCTAATTCGCCGTGATATTCACGTGATAAGTTTTTGAGTATCTCGAGATCAAGCAATACACCCGTGTCTTTCATTTTTTGTACAATAGGAATGAGGGGTTTTTCTATTTTTTCATAAATTGTTTCTAATTGCTTCTCGCGCAGTTCTTGCATAATTTTTGTATATGCTTTTTCAAAGTCACGCTCACCAATATACTGATAACTATCTTCTAATGTTGGATGTGTTGTATCAGAATGCGCCAACCATACGGCAATACCGAGCTCGCGTACTTTTTCTTCTGGAATACTTGCTTCTTCTTTTTTTGCTTTTATATTTTCTTCCGTCTCTTCTGCCTCTTCTATTGGGGTGAAAATATTTTTTATCCGCGCAAGCAATGATTTAAATTCATACTGTGCAATAATATCCTCAACCTTTTGCATATCCAAACCGTCACGCCATGACTGTGCTGGCTCAACATACTGTATCGGCGCATCACGCCTGATCGTTGCGAGTACTTTTGAAAATAATGCCTCATCTTCCCCCTCTTGTAACAGGGTGATCAGCCGCGCCGAAAAGCCTTTTTCTATGAGATCATTTGGGTTTTTCTTTACTGCTTTAAATATGCTTTCTAAACTTCCCAGCGTACTAATCAGCTCGCACGCGCCCTTCTCACCAATACCCTTAATCCCAATAATATTATCAGACGGATCGCCCCGTAGTCCCTTATAATCAGGCAGTAACTTTGGTGCAAAGCCGAAACGCTCACGAACAGCCCGCTCATCATATACAATAGTATCTTTAATACCCCGTTTTAGGGTAAATACCTTCACCTGCCCTGCATTACTCACCAGTTGCAGGGTATCCATATCCCCAGACGCAATAATAATTTCTACTGGCTCGTTATGAAGCTGTTCTACAATAGTTCCCAACATATCATCTGCCTCGAATCCTTCTGCATCATAGATAGGAATATTAAACGCCTCACACACGCCGCGCGAACTCTCTAATTGCATTTTCAGGGCATCGTCTGTTTTGCTACGTCCACCCTTGTATTCTTTATATGCTTCGTGACGAAATGTTTTTCCAGGCAGATCATAACACGCAACAATATGATCAGGCTCAAAGTCCTGAATGATTTTTATAATCATCGTAATCAATCCATACAGGGCACCCGTTGGCTCGCCTTTTGAGTTCGCAAAATCAGGTAGTGCATGATATGCACGGTGAATTAATGCGTGTGCATCGAGGAGCACCAGACGTTTGTGTGTCTTTTTTGCCATATATTTTGATTATAGCATGCCCGCCCTCTCTCCTATACCCCACCTCATACTAACTTTTCATGCAAAACAAAAACCCTGGGATAAGCAGGGTTTTTGTTGGGGAAACTTTTATTAGTTGTTTAATTCAGAATTAGAAATCACAGCTATAGCACTCCTAATATTATCAGTTTTACCCTCAGGTATACCCTTACCATTATTTAAATTTGTAGCGATAACTTGTCCACCTACTAAAACAATGTCAGCGAAATATGTAAAATTTGCATCAGTTACTAATTGAACTCCTTCTATTTGCTTTCCGCTGGCTTTATTAAGAGCTGTAATAAATTCAGACCCAGCAGCATCTAAATTTAAAACTAATTTTTTAACATTCCCATTAAGATCAATGTCTTTTGAATTATATTCGGCCCTAACACCTTGTTGAACTCTTTTTGTTCCATCATTAGATTCTCCCCCACCTTCTTCACCAAAAAGATGACTGGCATCCATAGTAATAATTTGATCAGCAGGAATTTCTTTATCAGCCACAACTGGTCGAACTTCTTCAGTTGTTTTTGGGGGTTGTTCTGCAAACATATTTTTAACATCTCTACCGT
>CAZYBJ010000069.1:891-3235 GCA_964645325.1 uncultured Candidatus Saccharibacteria bacterium | reverse complement strand
TGCACAAATGCCTTATGTGGCAATCGTTCAACTCTCCCCGACAGGCGAGCTCCTGCTGTGTCATGACGACTGCGCAAGATATACAGATAACTGCATATGATAGTAGCATGTATCTTTACAAAATCAACTCGCTCGATCACATATATTATATAATATATGCAGAGATTTCAAAAAAAGTGTATATATTTATCTAAATTTTTACGACCAGAAAAAGCTTGTCAAAAATTTACTTTTGTATATAATACAAATTAATGAGGGAAAAGTAAGAAAAAAGTAAGAAAATTAGTCATAATTACTAGTTTTGATATAATAAGAAAATATGCCTCCATTTAGTAATTTCACTACAAAAGCAAAACAGGTTATTCAGCGTTCTCATGAGTTGGCGGTAGAACGCAGACAAAGCTACGTGAGTGCTGCTCATATGCTGGCAGCTTTAGTTTTGCAAGAAGAAAGCATCGTGATATCTCTTTTAGAAAAATTAAATATTGACACGATGCTCTTGGCAGAGCAGGTATTGGATTCTGTAGATGATGAGGGTGGCAATGAAGAATTGACCAGCGATACTATGCAAACGTCATTTCAGCTCTACCTAACACCTGATTTGGCGGAGGTTATTGAAAGCTCAGCAAAAATTGCAAAAAATATGGGTGATGAGTTCGTCTCTACCGAGCATCTATTTTTGGCAATATTAGAAGTAGCAAGTGACGCGCGTGAATTACTTGTTCGTTTCCGTGTAAAGAAAGATGATTCACTTAAAATTATCAAAGAACTCCGTGAAAATGAAAAAACAGGATCAACCAAAAAACAATTTCGTGTACTTTCTAAATATGCCCGCAATCTTACTCATTTAGCACAACAGGATAAGCTCGATCCCGTGATTGGTCGCGATAAAGAAATTATGCGCATAATCCAGATTCTTTCACGACGCACAAAAAATAATCCTATTTTAATTGGAGAACCGGGGGTGGGGAAGACTGCCATTGTCGAGGGACTTGCCCTGCGTATAGCAAAAAATGATGTACCTGATTCATTGAAAGGCAAAGATTTGGTGATGTTGGATGTAGGCATGTTGCTTGCCGGTACAAAATATCGAGGAGAATTTGAAGATCGCCTAAAAAAGATTATGAAAGAAGTCGAGGCGTCAGAGGGGCAAGTAATTCTGTTCGTTGATGAGATCCATACCCTTGTTGGCGCAGGGGCATCAGAGGGAACGTTAGATGCGGCAAATATGTTGAAGCCTGCGTTGTCTCGTGGAGAGTTTCGGGTATTGGGTGCAACAACTCATAATGAATATCAAAAGTATTTTGAAAAAGATTCTGCGCTGGCACGACGTTTTCAACCAGTGTATGTTGATGAGCCAAGTCTAGAAGACACTATTGCTATTTTGCGTGGTCTGAAAAACAAGTACGAGCTCTTTCACGGTGTGCGTATTACTGATGATGCGCTTTTGACGGCAGTACGACTAAGTTCTCGTTATATTACGAATAGATTTTTGCCTGACAAGGCTGTGGATTTAGTAGACGAAGCAGCATCGGCGCTACGTATCAGTTTGGAAAACAAACCACCAGAATTAGAAGATGCGCATCGCAAGGTTACGCGTTTTGAAATAGAACAAAAAGCATTAGAAACAGAATTAGAAAGTAGTGAGAGCGGTACACAGAAAAAAACAGCAGCCGAGCGCATTTTGGTTATTAAGAAAGAAATTGCAGAACTGAAAGAAAAAACAAAAGAATTAGAATTAAAATGGAAAAATGAAAAAGATACACTCAATGATATTGGTAAAATAAAAAAACAACTCGCAGATCTGCGGGTTGAGTCTGATAATGCAGAAGCGCAAACTGATTTAGCACTGACCGCTGAAATTCGTTATGGCAAAATTCCTGTATTAGAAAAACAATTAGAAACAAAAATGACCCGTCTTAAAAAAATGCAAAGTAAGCGCAGAATTCTACGTGAAGAGGTTAACGAAGAAGACGTTGCTGATGTTGTTGCACGGTGGACTAATATCCCTGTGGCGCGCATGCTGGAAGGGGAGTTGAATAAGCTTGCCCGTATGGAAGAATCATTGAAAAAGCGCGTGCGTGGACAAGACGCCGCTATAGAAAAGATTTCAAATGCTATCCGTCGCTCCCGTGTGGGTATTGCCGACCCTGATCGGCCTATTGGATCGTTTATCTTTTTAGGTCCTACCGGTGTAGGAAAAACAGAATTAACCAAAGCATTGACTGAATATATGTTTGATAATGCTGACGCATTAATACGCGTTGATATGTCTGAATATATGGAAAAGCATTCGGTGTCAAAATTAATTGGTGCAGCCCCTGGATATGTGGGTTATGAAGAA
>CAZYBJ010000069.1:0-881 GCA_964645325.1 uncultured Candidatus Saccharibacteria bacterium | reverse complement strand
AGAAGCGGGTAAGTTTACTGAGGCGGTACGCCATCGCCCATACTCTGTAATTTTATTTGATGAAATAGAAAAGGCTCATCCAGAAGTCTTTAACGTGCTTCTACAGGTACTCGACGATGGTATGTTAACAGATGGTAAGGGACGCAAAATTAATTTTAAAAACACTATTATTATTATGACGTCTAACCTTGGCTCGCAGTATATTCAAAAAATGCAGTCTATTGGATTTAATAATAAATCAGACAGTGAAGAGTATGGAGATACCAAAGATAAAGTTATGGACAGTTTGAAAAAATTCTTCCGTCCAGAATTCTTGAATCGCCTCGATGATATTATTGTCTTTGATGTGCTCCCACGCGAAATCATTACTGATATTGTGAATATTCAATTGGAAAGAGTTCGAGCGCGTTTAGTTACAAAAAATATTACCTTAGAAGTTTCAGAAAAAGCTCTCACCTATATGACAGAGAAGGGCTACGATCCGCAGTTTGGTGCACGTCCACTAAAGCGTCTGATTCAAGATGAAATACTCAACAAAATTGCTAATGCCCTTATTGCCGGAACTATTGCTGAGGGCGATACGGCGTATGTAGATTATACAGGGACAGAACTTACGGTTTCTGGAAATAAAAAGGCAGGACTTATAAAAACATCCATGAGCGCGAGAAAGAAGGCAGTGGGGGTTGTGTAGTAATTTCTATTTATAAAGTAATTTATAAAATTTTTTGATGTGCCAAAGTTTTTAAAGAAGGAGAATCAGTAAAAAGACTTTTCACACTTTAAAGACCTCCCCCTAGCCTTCGGCTCGTCCCCCTCCCAAGAAGGGGGACTGCTCTCATTCGATGTTAAAATAAACTTTGTATGTGGGAGTCCCCCTCTAT
>CAZYBJ010000068.1:0-3309 GCA_964645325.1 uncultured Candidatus Saccharibacteria bacterium | reverse complement strand
GGGCGGAGAGTGAGGGATTCGAACCCTCGAGAGCTTTTACACCCTACCTCGTTAGCAGTGAGGCGCTTTCGGCCACTCAGCCAACTCTCCAATAATATGACTTTCCCGTGTTCTACAAACAAGAGAAATTATAATTATACTACTCCAAAGATAATAGAATTACAATAAAACGTAAAAGTAAAAGAATTAATATATGATATACTGTTAATTATAATTTAATTGTCGTTTTATCATTTATATGAAAAAAATAATTATTGGGGTGATTGTAGTTATTCTTGCGGTGGTTATTGGTTATCAGGCCGCACTTATGAAGGTGGTGAAATCTGAAAACAATACTGAGGAAGGAGGAATGAGTCATACGATGGATGGTATGACTGCGGAGCTTGCTGGTTTGTCAGGCGACAAACTGGATAAGGCCTTTCTCGAGCTGATGATTGTTCATCATGAGGGAGCTATTGCTATGGCAGAACAAGTTCTCGCAGAAACAAAGCGCCCTGAATTACAAGAAATGGCAAAGACGATCATCACTGCACAGCAAGGTGAAATAGAGATGATGGGTTCATGGCTGGATGCGTGGTTCAAGTCAGACGATACAAACATGGGTGATGGTATGGCGCATACAGAAGAACATATACATGACTAATCTATATTCTAAATAAACAGATCTGCAAAAAGGCTTGTTACGCAGTGTAATACAAGCTTTTTTGTTTTGTTGGTATAAAAGTATTGGTGTGCTAAAATCAAATCTTGAATCTTGAAAAAGAGTAAGAATAGCACCTTGGAGGATTGGATGAGAGGTTTATATCAGCGGTTTACTAAACCGCCGTCCTTTAATCGGGACCGTGGGTTCGAATCCCACATCCTCCGCTTTTGATTGCACAAAGTATTATCAAGTAATTAAATTAAAATTTATATGTACACCAAACAACAACTCACAGAGGCAATGCAAAATGAATTTCGTATTATCAAACACCTTGCAGAGAAAATTCCAGCAGATACAGAAGGGTATAAACCAACTGAGAATCAGCGCACTACGTTAGAACTTCTGCAGTATCTTGCAACGGTCTTTATTGCTTCTGCACAGGCAATTAGTACTAATGATGTAGGAGCCTTTGCTCTCTTTGCAGAGCGCGCTCAAAAAACAACTCTTTCAAATTTTGCAGAAATGATGCATATACAAGAGACAGAACTTGTTGCGCTCATCCAAACACTTACTGATGAAGATCTCCAGACAGTTATTAATCTCTATAATCAGGGTGAGAAAACAAAGGGAGCGTATCTCGTTGAATCACTTTTGAAATGGTCATCAGCATATAAAATGCAACTGTTCCTCTATATTAAATCATCGGGAAATTCTACTATAGGTACTCCTAATTTGTGGGGTGGTGTTGATATGCCAGCACGCGCAGAAGAGAACTAGTATATGGCTCTTTTATATACGTATGTAAAAAAGTACTGGAAGCTGTGCTTGCTGGTCTTACTGCTTGCCTTAATTAACCAAGTGTTTTCACTGATTGATCCGCTTATTTTTCGTCACATCATTGATGATTATGCGAGTAAGCCAGAAATGTACACCAAAACGGCTTTTTTTAGTGGGGTGGGGGGATTGTTACTACTTGCCATCGGCATAGTATTTATTTCGCGTATTGCAAAGAATTTTCAAGATTATTATCTGAATATTGTTACGCAGCGTTCGGGCGCTGATCTGTATCAAACAGGCATACAACACTCGTTGGAACTCCCTTACGAAGTATTCGAAGATCAACGCAGTGGGGAAACCTTGGGTATATTACAAAAAGCGCGCGCGGACGCAGAAAAGTATTTGACTCAACTGATTAACGTTGTCTTCATTTCTATTATAGGATTTGTTTTTGTATCACTATATGCAGCAACATTATACTGGGGAATTGCGGTGGTCTACGCTGCGACGATTCCTATTATTGGTGGGATAAGTTATGTCTTAACCAAAAAAGTTAAAAAGATACAACTCCAAATCGTGGGCGAGACAACAGCACTTGCAGGGTCTACGACTGAATCATTGCGTAATATTGAACTCGTAAAGTCACTGGGGCTTGCTGATCAAGAAATTAGTCGACTCAATACGACTACAGAAAAGATTTTAAAACTGGAATTTAAAAAACTTCGCTATGTGCGGAGTATTAGTTTTGTGCAGGGTACGTTAATAAACCTCATGCGTAATGCTATTTTGTTATTCTTGCTCTATTTGGTATTTGCTGAAATGATAAGTTTTGGACAATTTTTCTCACTGTATATTTACTCGTTCTTTATTTTTGGTCCCTTGCAAGAAATAGGATCAGTCATTACAGCATATCGTGAGACGCAGGTATCTCTGCAATCATTTAAAAATATTATAGAAACTCCTGTAGAAACAGTACCCGCACATCCAAAAAGTCTTGGGCGTATTACAACATTAGCATTTAAAAACGTCGCCTTTGCGTATAAACAGGCAACAGGTAAAGCAGTAGAAGATATTTCATTCCATGCAAAAAGTGGTGAAACGATTGCCTTTGTGGGACCATCAGGTTCGGGCAAGACCAGTTTGGTAAAGCTATTGGTCGGACTCTACATACCACTGCAAGGAGAAGTGAGTTATAACAATATACCAAGTCAGGATATTAATCTCACAGAACTTCGTTCACAAATCGGATTTGTAACGCAGGATACGCAACTCTTTGCAGGTACTATTCGAGAAAATTTACTGTTCGTCAATGCTCTGGCTACTGACGCAGAACTACTCGATGTGCTCCATCGCAGTGCCTGTGACAATTTACTTGCGCGCGCTGATAAGGGGCTCGACACCGTGATAGGTGAAGGAGGGGTAAAGATTTCTGGTGGAGAGAAACAGCGCTTGTCTATTGCGCGTGCCCTATTACGCAAGCCTGCAATTTTGGTTTTTGACGAGGCAACGTCGTCACTCGACTCTCTTACCGAAGAAGAAATTACTAAAACCGTAAAAGAACTTTCTGGGGCAAGTAGCCATATAACAATTTTAATCGCGCACCGTCTGTCAACGATTATGCACGCTGATCGTATTTATGTTTTAGAAAAGGGATTGATTAGCGAAGAGGGAACACATGCGGAGTTACTCACGCAGGCAGGTCTCTATAGTGCTATGTGGCGCCAACAAATTGGGGAAAGGAAGTAAACTTTATATAATTTTTTTTGCTACATACTCTTTGGGGGCGTTTTGTAAGTAGTCTTCTAATTGAGTGCGGGTAAGGAGTCCTGCCTGTGCACCTACATATTGCACTACACTCATAGAATTTATAGGTCCCCATGACAATGCCT
>CAZYBJ010000067.1:0-3400 GCA_964645325.1 uncultured Candidatus Saccharibacteria bacterium | reverse complement strand
CCCCTTGCAACTTATCCCCATCGCCATTACAATACATGAATATGCCAAAAAAGAACGAGTCTACAAAAAAAATAGCGCCCAAAAAACCGGTCAAAAAACCGGCATCATCTTTAAAAAAGCCTGATACAAAGAAAAAAGTTGCCCCAGCTCCCAAATCGGGAAAAGCAAAAGAGCCAGTAAAAGATACAACAAAAAAAGAAGTTAAAAAAGAAGTTAAGAAAGAGACCAAAAATCCAGTTCAGACGTCTACAGCAACAAAGCCAAATCGTGAAGCATTATTAATTGAATTGCTAGAAAAGGGGCGAAAGCGCCGCTTTGTTACGTACGATGAAATTATTAACTTGTTTCCAGATATCGAGACGGACGTCTTTTTTCTGGACGAGGTATATTCAGCATTAACTGATGCGGGAGTAGAGGTGAGCGAGGGTGTTGACCTTCTCGACATGGACAGCACCCCGACGGGAGGACTCCTTGATATGGATACAGTGGGCGATACCTCATCAAGTCCCTATGACTCTATTCAGATGTACTTGAAAGAAATTGGTAAGTATCCTCTGATCAAGGCGGCCGAGGAGCGTGAACTTGCTCAGCGTATCGAGGCAGGTGATGAAGAGGCGAAGAATTTATTGGCCAAGGCAAACCTGCGTTTGGTCGTATCTATTGCAAAGAAATATGTGGGACGTAGTCCCGATCTGACCCTATTGGATTTAATTCAAGAGGGGAATCTTGGCTTGTTCAAGGCAGTAGATAAATTCGATTGGAACAAGGGATTTAAATTCTCTACCTATGCGACGTGGTGGATTCGCCAGTCTATTACCCGCGCGCTTGCTGATCAGTCACGCACGATTCGTATTCCTGTACACATGGTAGAAACAATTTCAAAGTATAAACAAGTGTTTCGTAAACTATCTCAAGATTTAGGACGTAAACCCTTGCCCGAAGAAATAGCGGCAGAAATGGAAATAGAATTAGAGAAGATTCATATGATTGAAAAGATTAACCAATCAACACTTTCTCTGGAAGAGCCTATTTCAAATGACAGTGATGAAAAATCAGCGCGCAGTGACTTTATTGCTGATGATAAAATCGAAGCACCTACAACAGACGTTTCCAATAGAATTTTACATGATCAAATTAAAGAAATTTTAGATGATCTGACCGAAAAAGAACGACGTATTATTGAAATGCGTTATGGTCTAGGTACTTATAATGGGGTGAGTCACACACTGGAACAGGTGGGTCGTGAATTCGGGGTGACGCGTGAACGTATTCGTCAGATCGAGGCAAAAGTACACGAGAAAATTCGTGGTAACGACAAGGTCAGAAAGTTGCTTGATTATTAATAATTTAATTTTTCTATATTTTTATGACAAAACAAACAGCAGCAAATAAAGAACGTGTTATGAGTGTGGCGTGGGTATTAGTAGTTATTGGTAGTTTGAATTGGTTACTGGTAGGGGTATTTAATTTAAATATTGTTGATGCAATTTTCAGTAATCTGATTGCGCGTGTGGTGTATGTAATTATTGGTGCGGCTGCCGTGTATATATTGGTGAATAAATATAAAGCAGTAGAAACATCTATGCGAGGGGGTAAGGAGATGAAGAAAGAAGAGGATAAATAAGTCAAAAAATCTCTGTAACTACTACTGTGTTACAGAGATTTTTTTGTACATATTTTTTCTGAGCCACCTGTCAGATTCGAACTGACGACCTTCGCTTTACAAAAGCGTTGCTCTACCAACTGAGCTAAGGTGGCGTTGTATATCACTATGCCATCATATGATGCTCGACGGTGCGAGTCAATGGTGGACATGGTGATATTTCATTGTTTTTTCGATAATGGTATGAAGTTTCTGAGCAAGAATACGAGACCCTTTTTCTATAAACAAGAGAGCGCGAATTATCGTAACTACCAGTACATATCGACAAAAGAAAAGAAAGGTAAGCCAGAGGTATTTCTGAATCTCTGCAACATTGATACGGTACCATCCTGTAGGTGAGGTGATTAGCGCTTCTTGTTCATGAGTAGTCTGCGTTACGATAACCAAGCGCCTTCCGACCAGAAATCCTATTCCCAGAATACTTATTAAAAAAAATATAAAATTAGCAAGCATATTTTTTTTACTTTCCCAAAACTGTTGAACGTACCAATGAACCAATTTCAATGCGTTCGCCCATTTTTTGTGTTGCATTTTCAATGAGTCCGCCAATGGTTATATCAGGATTTTTTACAAAAGGCTCTACGAGAAGGGCAGCAACATCAGCTGAGCCCATGGCGGTAACATGCATAGCGATGTCATTAGCAAGCGCGATGAAATCTTCGTTTTTTGCTACGAAATCAGTTTCACAATTGAGTTCTAGTAAGGTGCCAATTTGCTTGTTGCTGTGAACATAACTCGTAATAATACCTGCGCCAAGCTCGCGATCAGCTTTTTTTGCCGCAGCTCCTGCACTGTAAGATTGTAATAGTTCACGTGCTTTTTCCATATCACCACCAGCTTCTTCGAGGGCTTCTTTACACTTTGCTACAGAAATGCCTGTTGCTTCGCGGAGGGCTTTGATATCTTCTGTTGAAATAGTAGACATAAATATATAAAAAAATAAATTAAATAGTAATAAGTATAAGTTCTTAATTTTATGATTTTATAACCTCAATAAGAGCGTTTACAATATATGAAACACTCGCTTGTGAGGCGTCATTCGCTACAATAGGATAATCAACAATGCTCATATCACAGTCAGTATTACCGATAGCAATAATAGGAATATTTTTGAGACGCGCCTCTTGTACGGCGTTGGTTTCCTTGAGGGGGTCAATAACAAAGAGCGCTCCAGGAAGGGCAGTCAAATCTTTTAGTCCGGCAAAGTTCAGAGATAGCTTTTCAGTTTTGCGCTCAAGCATCAATAACTCTTTTTTTGTGCGATAAATCAGCGTGCCTGCTGCTTTTCGTTCTTCGAGGTCCTCAAGCATGTCAACACGACCGCGAATTTCTTTGAAATTGGTCATGGTGCCACCTACCCAACGCTTGCTCACGAAGGGCATATCAAGACGTGATGAAATATCCTCGATAATACGTTTTATTTCTGGTTTTGTACCAACAAAAAGTATTTTTTTTCCTGAGTTTTTTAGACTGCTGAGGAATACTTTTGCATCAGCTATTTGCTGGTGTGTATGATTAAGGTTAATGATGTCTACGCGATTCTTTACCGCATACACATGGGGGGTTACACTGGGATGGCGTCGTGAACGACTGTAGCCAACGTGAACACCGGCGGTATACATTTCTTCTATAGTTTTTTGAGTATCTCCTGATAATTCTAATGACATATTTTTTATAAATATCTGCACAAATACTGATTATGTATAAGTGTATTCGTTCGACTCTCCCCGACAGGCG
>CAZYBJ010000066.1:0-3556 GCA_964645325.1 uncultured Candidatus Saccharibacteria bacterium | reverse complement strand
GGCATCCCAATCCCAATGTGATCGTTTTGGTATACGAAATGTTGGGTGATTCAGCACCATAACAAATCGACCTGTGGGTTTTATAATTCGGCGCACTTCCTTGAATACTGACACGATGTCTTCCATATTTTGGAGAGCAAGCACACACAGCACCGTGTCGAATTCTTTATCATGTGCAAAGGCAAGGTTTGAAGCAGGGGAAACGTGGAACGAAGTAGCTGGCGCATAGATTCGGGCCTGTGCAATAAGTTCTGGTGCAATATCCACTCCAACACTATCTGCGCCGCACTTTGCAATTTCGCGTGAGAAAAATCCTTGCCCACATGCAAGGTCAAGTACGTGCTCGCCCTTTTTAATATCTAAAAGACGCAAGAGATTGGGCAGAATCACTTCGCTTTGATAGGTGTTTTCTTTTCCTAAATATTCACCATACCAATCAGCAACGCCACCCCATGATGTATTGTTTTGTTTTTTTGATGCCATAATATATGAAAGCAGTATACTTTTTTGGTATCTTTTCAGCAAATAGGGGAATTGTAGGGGTAAAAATGATATACTTTCAATACGTATGGAGCCACTTACTTTTCACGTACTTTTGCCTACTGTAGGGATCGCGCTCTTCGTCATTGTTTGCTGGGTTCTGCGACCACCAGTTAAAGTCTGGATTTCGATACTGGCATTTGCTTGGGTTGTTGGTTTACTAAACCTTGTTGTAGATATTGTTCAGCAGAATATTGGTATGTGGCACTACACACTGGGGAATCCCTACGGATATCCTTTCAGTCTCTATGGCGCTATTAGTTTGTTGGGCGCAACCCTGGCAGTGCTTTATTGGCGATTTCTTGTAAATAAAAAATATAATCCAGGTATCTTGCTTCTCTTAGTAATAGCATACCTTGTAGTTCAAGACTATGTTTTCATAACCTTAACAGGGGATACGGTTGTTGTATTTGATCACCCTTCTTGGTGGATTTCAGATTTTTTGAGTATCAGTGTCATTGTTTGGGGAACATTTTTTATGTATAAAACTTTTGTATTTTCAAAAATACCCCCTCCACGATTAGATAGAGTCTAAGTTTTTTTTGTCGAAACTAAAAACTCTTCTTGAGATAAGGATTTTTGGGTTGGGCTCTGTACTTGGGATAGTGTTTGGAAGGTTATTAGCCAGATTTACTTACAATAGCTACTATTTTTTAATAAGTCTAAAGAAAGATAGAAATCACAGCGTCAGTCTCGTGAATCTTTTCTTTTGGTATTTCAACAAAAATGTCAGCAATACAGTCATTATTCACATAGAGTCTGTATACCTGTCTTTCACGGTAAGGACCTAGATCACCAATGGTCTTTTCCTGAGTAATTTTAGTTACAGTACTCAACCCAGGTGATCTTTCCATCAATTCAGAATATTCCGATGAGGGAATTTGAAAACTTGCAAAACGCATCATAAATTTCTCTTTTGGATAGTTTTCTATTTTTACTACACTTGGTTGTTGTTTAGGAAATCCCTCTTGCTTGCATATATTCATAATTATACATGAATAATAACCTTTTAGAAATAATCTCGATATTTTGGATAATAAAAAACCCCTACCAAATTGATAAGGGATGCGGTTTAAGTTTTACCTGCTGAACTTGTTGGTTTGTTTAGGGGAGCGGCTTTAAGTTTTGCGTGCTGAACTTGTTAGCGTGCCCAGATGTTTCGGTATTTCCATGCCGTAATTAAAAGTCTTTTTATCATTCTCATTATTGGGCATAAAGAAAGTTAACAGTGCTCGTAATGGACATATGGGAGCAATAACAGCATTTATGAATTATGCCTATGGAAAGCCTGGAATTCATGGGATCACTAAGCAAGAGGAACAATATTGCTCATCTTGCCATGAATTAATGAATAAATAATAGTTTTCATTATAAATAAAGTATATAATTGTAAATACTTATGAATTTAATTGGGAAAAATATTAACGGATATAATGTTTTGGCATTTGTTAACGATGGTGGTTTCGGTATTGTTTATAAAGCTGAAAAAGAGGGTAAATTCTATGCAATGAAACTCTGCCGTGAAGCCTATGTTCTTAGAGAGTACCGCCGTGGCGATGATAATCGTATACAGAGAGAAATAGATATCATAAAGTCTGTTAAACATAAAAACCTAGTTGACTATATTGAAAACTTTGTATTCGATATTGATGGCTCTTCTCACCATTTTCTTGTAATGGAATTTATCGATGGTACTGATTTAAGAAAAATTCTCGAAAGTAAGGATAGGCTTTCTGAAGATGAGGCGCTTAATTATTTTTTTCAAATATTGGAGGGAGTTAATGCTTTGCATCAGGTCGTGGTGGTAGAGGGTGTTTCGGGTGTTATTCATAGAGATTTAAAACCCGAAAACATTTTGATTAGTTCAGATGGGACTTTAAAAGTTTCCGACTTTGGTATTTCTAAAATAATTGATTTTACTTCTATTACGAGTACTGGTGATTTTATTGGTACAAGTTCCTATATGTCTCCAGAACAAATTGTCGATAGTAAAAATATAGATAGGCGTTCTGATATTTACACACTCGGGGTTTTACTTTATGAAATGTTAACTGGGCAACACCCGCATGATTATCAGTCAGAACCAGAGCTTATTGATAAAATTAAAAACGAGCCAGCGATACCCCCACGTCAAAGAGTTTCAGAGATAAAAAATTATATTGAAAATGTAATTCTTCAATGCCTTGAAAAGAAAGCATATGAACGATTTGCTGATATACATCAGCTTCGAGATTCACTAAACCAAAAAGAAACCTCTCTTGTAAAGAAAGGGTATGATTTAAGTCCTCGTTTCGTATTAAGATTATGGAATGATAAAAGTACGCTAGAGAGTTTTTTACCAGTAAATGATAAAAAGTTTTTTGTTGAATTTCCTGCGAATCACGCTATTCAACAAAAGAATCTACTACAGTTAATTCAAAAAGATCAAAATGTCTCAGTGATTATTGATCCCGCAACAATGCGACTTGCATATGATACTTTTGCAGATGTAGATGGTTTAACACAACTATCATATGCGCCTCAAGACTTTCAGCCAATTAACCCAGAAAGTCTGAAAGATTATAAAAGTCAAAAAGAGTATGTAAAGAAGGTGCTTGATACAGAAGCTTCTTTGGGTGCTGATATTTTATTATCACCTTTCCACTATACTCATAATACAAATATTTCCCTTACAACTGCTAATCCTCATGCTGAATGGTTTGACCTCGATATTAAGCTTTTAAAAGAGGCAATTGATTATAGAAATTCAAATGAAGATTTAAAGACAAAAGAGATATATGCGGGTATATGTATACATCACACCTCATTAAATAGTGAGCGAGATAAGAACCACATATTGAATACTTTCTCATTGTTTGATTGCGATGGCTATATTGTGTATGTAGATTGTATTGACGAGGAAACTTCAAGAGTAACATTGTTTAATTATATTTCTTTGCTACGTGATCTACAGGCAAGTACGGGTAAGCCAGTTATTGCTGGCAGAGTGAATGGTATAGGATTGGGTTTGCTATGT
>CAZYBJ010000065.1:0-3691 GCA_964645325.1 uncultured Candidatus Saccharibacteria bacterium | reverse complement strand
GTGCGTGCGGTGTTGGCAGATGATGCGTTGTATTGTGTTGCCAAGGGAACCGGTATTGCGCTGCAGCATATTGATGTCTACAAAAAAACACTGCTGTCTAAACATCATTAAGAAAAAAGTAATTAATAAAATATTTAATATATGTGGGATACGTACTTTGGGAAAGATTTAAACAGCGCTTATAGCATTATTGGTAGTAGCGTGGTTGAGTATGAAGATTTATTGAGCTCTCTAAAAAAAACTTATCCTGACTATTCTTTACAGACGTTTCATTTTGAAACTATGAAAATAGAAGATGCCCAAGCATTGCGTCAGAAAAATAGCGAGCGAGGCAATACTCTTTTGATATTGGTTATTCATTTTGCAACCCATGAAACACAAAACGCATTGTTAAAATTTATAGAAGAGCCACCCAAGGGTACTCATATTATTTTATGTGTGCCTCATAGAAACACACTACTTGACACGTTGTATTCGCGTTGCATAGTGATTGATGTGCGTAATAATGCTCATTCTCATGTTCATAATCATATTGAAAATAATCTACTGCCTGATGCAAAAGCTTTTCTCGCACTTTCATATCAAGAACGCATGGAACTGATTAAAAAGCTTACTAAAAAAGCAAAAGAAGAAAGTAATGGTGAAGACGATCAAGAAGATACTAATAATAGTGGGGAAGAAGAAGATGAAATAATTGATGATGAAAAAATACTTGGTCGTAGTCATGTACAGAATTTTATTACAGAGCTAGAAGGTTATCTATATACGAATAATAAAAATATAGTATTAAAAAAAGTTAAGGGGGGCGGGGGACAAGAAAATAAAAGTTATGTTGCACAAAGAGAGACTCTGGAAAGTATGAAGAAATATCTTGCTAACCCAAGTGCGTCACTGTCTATGATTTTAGAAATGATCGCCCTTGATATGCCTGTAGGCAATCTGTATAATAATAGCTAATTATATTAATTTGTTTATGTCATTTAATTTTACACAACTGAAAAGCGATTTAACTGCTACACAAGATTGGCTACGTAAAGAGTACGCCCAAATTTCAACGGGACGCGCTCATCCGGCATTGCTGGATTCTATTACTATTGATGCCTATGGATCACAACAACCACTCAAAAACTTGGCATCTATTAGCGTTGAAGATGCGCGTACACTACGTATTGTGCCTTTTGATAGTAGTCAGGTGAATGCCATGCAAAAAGCAGTCAGTGAATCAGGCTTACCCTTTGCACTAGCTGTTGATGGCAAGGGACTCCGTGCAAATATTCCACAACTTACCGAAGAGAACAAACGCTCACTTATCAAATTATTAAAAGACAAACTAGAAGAAGCCCGTGTACGTGTACGCGCCTTTCGCCAAAAAGTAGATAAAGATATTGATAGTGCAGAAAAAGAAGGTGAATTAAGTGCAGATGAAAAAAAACGCAATAAAGAAGAGATGCAAAAACATATCGATGCTACAAATATACAACTCGATACTATCTTTTCTGAAAAAGAAACTGATATTATGCGCGTCTAAATTATTATGAATATTATTATTTTTCTATTGATTTTAAGCTTACTTGTTTTCGTGCATGAACTTGGTCATTTTTTAATGGCCAAGTGGAATGGTGTGCGCGTTGATACCTTTGCCATTGGATTTGAGCCGACACTTTTTAGAAAAAAAGTAGGTGAAACTACCTATAAAATTAACCTCTTTCTTTTTGGGGGTTATGTGAAGATTTTTGGTGAAAACCCTGACCCAGAAAATATGACTGGGCCCGATGCTGGGCGTAGTTTGGTAAATAAAAAGAAATGGCAACAGGCAGTAGTGCTGTTTGGTGGAATTTTATTTAATATAGTATTTGCGTTTATGGTATTGACGATTACGTTATGGGCAGGGGCTCCTACGGTGTTGGATAAGGCAATGATTGCCGATCAAGAAAATATTTCTGACATGCGTTTGATCGTTCTGGATGTACTCGATGATTCACCTGCGAAGCGTGCTGGTCTACAATCTGGAGATGTTATTATCACCATAAAAGAATCGTTGGAAAATACAGAAGAGCCAACGGTAATAGATTCGTTAGAAAAGCCTTATCAACGCGATGAAGTTATAGAGCTTATTCAAACGAATCCGCACACGTTAATATTTACCGTGCAGCGTCCTTCAGATAACACTGCCACAGACAATATAAGCATTCCTGTACGGGCAGAGACAGGTGTTGTAGGACTGGAAAAACAGGGTATAGGGGTTTCTCTTGAAAACGTAGGTACGGTACATGAATCATTTTTCTCAGGCATTGTAGAGGGAGTGAAAAAAACAGCCTCTATAACCGCTGCCACGGTGAAAGGCTTTGTAGATTTAATTACAGGCAAATTAAATCTCAACATGGTATCAGGTCCTGTGGGGTTAGTGGGTGTTGTAGGTGATGCATCACAACTTGGTTTTATATATATACTGAATTTAATAGCAGTAATTTCTATTAATCTTGCAGTATTGAATCTTATTCCTTTTCCAGCACTTGATGGAGGACGCTTACTTTTCTTACTTATAGAAAAAATAAAGGGTTCGGCTATACCCCCATCTGTTGCAAATACAGTAAACGCAATTGGTTTTGGTATTTTGATTTTGTTTATGATTTTTATTACGGTGAAGGATGTGATTGGGTTGTTTTAAGCTTTTTCTTTATTAAACTCCATTAAAGACCTCCCCCTCGCCTGTTGGCGCGTCCCCCTCCCAAGAAGGGGGGACTGCCCGAGTTCGATGTTTACAATACCTCTATATATGGAGGCCCCCTTCTTGGGAGGGGGTTGGGGGGAGGTCTTTTCTTCGGCATAAACTAAGAAATAAAATCACATTATGCAAAAATCACTCATTACACAAAAAAATCTTCCTGATGCGCCTGGAATATACCAGTTTTTAAATGAACACAAAGAAATTTTGTATATTGGTAAGGCAACTTCACTGCGCGATCGAGTAAAGAGTTATTTTTCTCATGATTTGATACATACGCGCGGACCCTTGTTAGTAGATATGGTTACACAATCGCATGATATTCAGTGGATTGAAACTGATTCGGTATTAGAGGCGCTCATATTAGAATCAAACCTCATAAAAAAACATAAGCCCCTGTATAATACCAAAGAAAAAGATAACAAAAGTTATAACTTCGTGGTGATTACTGACGAAGCCTTTCCTCGCATTTTTTTAGAACGTGCACGTATACTTGAACATAAAAAAAACTTGCCTTACAAAATAAAGGCTCTCTTTGGGCCGTATACCAGCGGTGCCCACATTCAAGAAGCATTACGTATTATACGAAAAATCTTCCCCTTTCGAGATAAGAAATCTTTACAAAAACACACCGAACGTTTCTATAAACAACTTGGTTTAACCCCACAATTGGATACCCATGATGAACAGGCACGGGATAATTATGTACATACGATTCGACATATTCGATTATTTTTACAAGGCAAGAAAAAAGAAGTGTTACGTTCTCTTGAAAAACAAATGCAACAATATGCAAGGTTGGAACAGTTCGAGCAAGCTGTACGCATTCGGAATCAAATATCAGCACTTAACCATATTAACGATGTTTCACTAATAAAACGAGAACATGTGGATCAGCATACCAACATGGTGCGGATAGAGGCCTATGATATTGCACATTTACAAGGTTCACACATGGTTGGAGTC
>CAZYBJ010000064.1:0-3863 GCA_964645325.1 uncultured Candidatus Saccharibacteria bacterium | reverse complement strand
ATTTTTAGTCTATGAAAATCTCGTTTCATGTGAAGCAGAGACGTACCTTGGGATCGTAACCCATATTCTAGTCGCTCGAGATAACTTCAAAGAGCTAACAGAAAAAAGGAGTATTTGTTATGAACTTTCAAGAAAAAAAGAAGTGGACCGACATACCCGTTGGTGACTTCAACGCTGGAACACAGCGGCTTTTTAATGAGCTCGGTGACGATGCTGCATATATCATCGAACTTCTCAAAGAAGATCAAGTTTTTCGCAAAAATTTGGTTAGTTTCATGAAGGGGCGAGGACATCGACATTCGGTGAGTCAAGATGAGGCTAAAGAGATAATGGGGGGTAACTTTCTTGGTGTCGAAGAAGTGCTTAAAACAATGGGTTGTTACCTAAACCAAAACCCTCGACTCGTCTTGCATAGGGTTCCGTTTTCTAGGAGCCAACTGGAAAAATACAAAGATACCCATATTCTGCTTGCGGTGGTCCCTAAGTCAATCTGTGATATGGCCGACTGCACTCTATATGAGGGGGGAGTTTTTTCTGAAAATTTTGAAGGGGACATTGATAAAGATTTCCTTCGCACTCGTGTAGAGAGTCTATTGGAATGGGTTCTTATCAGAAAGGAAATTGTGCCGGGTTCTACTAATCAGTACATTGGAAAACAGCAAATAGAAGGGGAGGAGCCTGTTAATTCACGGCAGTTAATTTTCTTAAAAGTTACCTGGTTTCTTTCAAGGAAAGAGCATTTGTTTCCAAATATGAAAGTAATGACCTGGGATAGAATTCTTATTGATTTTGATATTTTAAGTGGCATATCTATGAAAAATTGCCCTGAAAATTTCAAATCCCCAGAGGTTGGTGTAATCACATCAATCACATCAAAGCCTGTCTGGGGCTAAATTTATTGAATTTTAAACGTCAAAAACCTTTTGCGACTATGTTGCGAAGGGTTTTCTTTTGCATAAATTTTATTTAAACACCCTTCCTCGCCTCACGTGACAACTCATCAATACGTTGCCTGTTTTTTTCTCCCATATCAATAACAAAGGTACAAAAGGGAATAGAGTGTATAGAAAGCTTCTTCTTCAAAAAATCACGGAATTCATGTAGATTGCGATTAATAAATCCAATCGCAGCGCGTTCTGCCGAATCAGGAAGCACTGAAATAAAAATAGTCGCGTTTTTGAAATCAGGCGAGACATCTGCGCGGGTTACGGTGATCAGTGACTGCGGACTTGCAATGCTCTGTATAAACTCGCCTGCGCGATGTGCTAATTCCTCATTCATTTTTTCTTGGCGTGTCGTAGACATAGATTATAAAAAATTAATTTATTGTATAACTGTTTGAAAGGCTTCGATAACATCGCCCTCTGCTACATCGGCGTTTACTTCTATTTTCATACCACATTCAGTGTCTGCTGCAACAGTTTTATTTGCTGATTTGCCGATTTGAATCTCGAGTATTTTTCCGCGCGCTATTTCTTGACCAGCGCGTAGAAGTTTTATTTTATTACCAATGCTCAGCATTCCGTCACCCTTATGGGTACGCCCACCAATCACGTGTTCTGTTTTTTTACCACCGAATACTTTCAAAATAGTCAGCGATCCTAAAACCGTGTCGACGTTTTGTCGAAAACGACGCTCTTCTTTTAATGTTTCTAGCCATTCGACGAGTTTATAAATAATAGAAAACGAAGCAATAGTAATGCCCTCGTATTCGTTCATGCGCTCGATGCCTTTGTCTTGCTTTACATTAAAGCCAACAATGATCGTTCCTGCATCAGATGCGGCGAGGCGTATATCAGATTCGTTAATAATACCAACGCCTGATTTTATTATTTTATAATACAGTGTTCCATGGGAAAGTTTCTCGATAGCTCCTGCAACTGCCTCGATCATACCTTCAACATCACATTTGAGAATAATAGGCACGATAGTGGTTGTTTCTGTATTTAAATCTGCGGGGAGGTGAGTGAGGTAGCTTTCAGGCTCTGCAAGCCCCAGTGCGTCCTCTGCTTCTTTTTTGGTAGTATAAGAGGTAAAGGAGCTTCCTGCACTACATTGTGTAGAAAAGCCGGTGATGCGTATCGGCGCCGAGAATGTTGCCTCGTCAATACTTACCCCCATAAAATTTTCCATAATACGTGTAGTCGCCATACCACATCCCGCAGTAATAAATTCTCCGCGCTTTAAGGTACCGTTTTTTATAACGAGCGTAGCACTAAATCCGCGCTTGGCATCCAAATGCGATTCTACAATATAACCCTCAGCAGGCAGCATGGGATCGCCCGTAAACTCATGCATTTCAGCAAGGAGGAGTAATGTTTCAAGGAGGGTATCAATGCCTGCGCCTGTTTTTGCCGATACTGCAACATAGGGAATATCACCGCCGTAGCCCTCCAAAAAAATATCATGACTCATCAGATCTGTTTTCACGCGCTCGGCATCTGCGCCAGGCTTGTCTATTTTATTAATCACCACCATGTAGGGAATAGCGCTTTCTTTAATAATTTGTATAGCCTCGATGGTTTGTGTTTTTACCGAATCATCAGCCGCCACAATCAAAATAGCAATATCCGCAATCGTCGCACCGCGTTGACGCATACCAGAAAAGGCGGCATGTCCGGGGGTATCTATAAACGTAATCTTTTTAATCACCCCGTGCGGATCGGTGTGTTCTACCTCGTACGCAGACACCGCCTGAGTAATGCCACCCGCCTCTGTGGCAACAATATTGGTGTTACGGATATAATCCAGCAGCGTTGATTTTCCATGATCAACATGACCCATAATGGCAATGATGGGTGGGCGTTCTATAGTTGTGGGAGATTTTTCTGACATAAAGTTTTATTTTTAAGTATAAGGTAGTTAACGTAAAGATTTTTTGGCCATGTCGAGCGCTTGCTGTTCCTCGGTACTGAGTTCTTGAGTTACGGTAAAAGAATGTATATCTTTTCCAAAAACACTCATGCGTTCGCGCGTTGAAAGGGTAGAAATCAGTATACCATTTCCATTGCGGTCGAGGAGGGCAAGGGCAAAGCTTTGCTTGCTACCGGTATCTTGGAAGGGATTAAAGCGCACAAAACCAAGACCTTGCATACTGGCATTGCTCTGCTCTGTAAGGATGAGGTTTTTTTGGATAAGTTCAGCATGCTCTCCCGTAATTTTTTTATAATCAAGTAAAATGTTTTGGAGTATCTTTTCCAAACTATCGCCTGTGCCACCACGTGTTAATTTTTGCACACGTAGATGTAGGGCAATGACCCATACTAAAAGTATTAAAACCAGTGTTGCAGGGGCCAAGATCAGGCCAAGTAGTTGCATATCCATATACACAAGAGTATACGGGGCAAGTCTCGAAGATGCAAGATTTTTTGGGGTAAAAAAATGCCCACGATCAGATGTGGGCATGGCGCATATTTTTCTCCTCTTCCTATTTTTTTTTAAAAAACTAAACTTTCTGATCTAAAGTTTTTAAATAATTGGGACGTGTCGCCCCCTTTATTGTGGTTTTGGTGCCTCGTCGACCCGATCCCGTGATATGGGGGGTTAGCCTGGGCAATTTCTGAACCACAAATATATCTTAGCATATTATAATTTAAAAGTCAAATTTTTTCTTATCTTTCTTTTTTAAATATGTTGAAAAGTTATAAATATATAGGTTTTGAGGGGTTTTTGGGGCAAAAAAAATAACCGCTGGTTTGAACAAAGTGCCCAACCAGCGGTCCTCCTTTCTGGGTTAAGTGAAACTAAATTACAACCAAAATTATATTACTCCTTTTTTATGTAAAAGAAAAGGTCCCGCGTATTGTTGCGGGACCCTTCGGTGTTTTGAGAAAGTGGAACACTATACGCGTTCCAAAACTCCC
>CAZYBJ010000063.1:0-3925 GCA_964645325.1 uncultured Candidatus Saccharibacteria bacterium | reverse complement strand
AGATGATTCTACTATTCATAATAAACACTTTTGTTTATTTGTAAAGACATCGCGGTGCAAGAGTTGTTATTATTTGTATGTATTGAAAATACTTATATTTTCCCTATACTTAGTCCATATGCAAAAAAAATCATGGATACAGCGATTACTTGCCGAAATGTCAGAGAATTTTGGCATCGTTCCACGTGGCCCCAAAGTAAGGGCCCGTATCAAAAAAAATGTACAAAGTACCGAAAGGGCTTTTAAAGATGTTTTGGGCAATCATGAAGAAATTTTTCAGCAACACATGCAACGGGGTGTGCGAAATGCACATCAGGCACGTCGAGCTGCATATTCTGGCGCAAAAAAGCTCGTACATAAAAAGGGGATGCTCAAAAGATTTCTTATTATTGGTATTACGTCAGTGTTGAGCTGTATCCTGATTTTTTTGAGCGTCTTCTTTATTTGGATTGGAACCCTCCGTACACCAACCTTTGATGATTTCGTTCAACGAAAAATAGCAAGTTCAACGAAAATATATGATAGTACGGGCGAGACATTATTATTTGATGTTCATGAAAATATCCAACGTACTATTGTTGCTCTTGATGATATAGCCCTAGATGCCCGTGATGCAATTGTTGCTATTGAGGATCATGATTTTTATAATCATCATGGCATCGATGTGAAGGCGACTATGCGCGCTATTGCAAAAACCGCTTTTGCAAAATTAGGCATTGGGAGTAGTCGTGTGCAAGGGGGTTCAACACTAACGCAACAAGTACTCAAAAATACCCTACTTACCTCAAAGAGACGCCTGAGTCGTAAGATGAGTGAATGGTTCCTTGCAGTCAAACTTGAAAAAGTATTATCTAAAGACGAGATTCTTACTCACTATTTGAACGAAGCTCCCTACGGTGGCAGTATTTATGGCATTGAAACAGCCAGTCGCGCATTTTTTGGCAAGCATGCAAGTGAGCTCACCCTTGCCGAGTCTGCATACCTTGCTGCTATTCCTAACGCCCCAACGCTACTTTCCCCATATGGAAATAATAGGGCAAGACTCGATACACGAAAAAACCTCGTACTGAGTAAAATGAAAGAACATGGATATATTAACGATGCAGAATATACTAACGCTATTGATGAGGAAGTAATTTTCCGTACTAAAGAAGATCAATATGCGAAGGCTATTCACTTTGTAGAATATGTACGCAGTTATTTGGAAGAAACCTATGGCAAAGATGTTGTTGAAAACGAGGGATTAAATGTTATTACAACGCTTAATTGGGATTTGCAAGAAAAAGCAGAGGCAATTGTAAAAGAAGAAGCGCTCAAAAATGAAGAAGCATGGGGTGCGTCTAATATGGCGTTGGTTGCCGTGGATCCAACAACGGGGGGGATTCTATCTATGGTCGGCTCGCGAGATTATTCTGACCCCGCTATAGACGGTAAATTTAACGTTGCGCTTGCACAACGACAACCTGGATCATCATTTAAACCCTTTATTTACGCTACGGGTTTTGAAATGGGATATACTGATCAGACGATTCTCTTTGATGTGCCAACACAGTTTGCGGGACGTTGTGGTGTAACTAATTTTAGTAGTGACGGTGGATGTTATGCGCCGAATAATCATGATAGAAAGTTCTTAGGACCTCTTACGGTGCGTAATGCTCTTGCACAGTCACGTAACATCCCAGCTATTAAAATGCAGTATCTAGTGGGCACACAAGCAGCTATTGATACGGCACGCGACATGGGTATTAGTTCACTCAAAGAGGCTGATACCTACGGGCTGACGTTGGTGCTTGGTGGTGGCGAGGTCTCTCTTCTTGATATCACCTCAGCCTACGGTGTTTTTGGCAACGATGGTATTCGCAATGATCATTTTGCTATTTTAAAAGTAACGGATAAGAAAGGCACCGTACTCGAAGAGCATCAATTAAATCCACAAAAGGCGATCGAACCCGAGGCAGCGCGTATGATCTCGAGTGTTCTTTCTGATAATGGAGCGCGCGCGCCACTGTTCGGCTCAAATTCATTTTTCTACTTTGGGAGTGCATATGATGTTGCGGGCAAGACAGGAACAACCAATAATAAACGCGATGCGTGGGTTGTTGGATACAGTCCCTCGGTTGCTGTTGGGGTGTGGTCAGGAAATAACGATAACACCCCCATGCGATCGGGATCTACTATTTCTGGCTCGGCGTGGCATCGTTACATGCAAGAGGCGCTCCGCATTGTGCCTAACAAACGTTTTATTTCACCAACCCCGACTGACATGACCACCTTGAAACCAATTTTACGTGGGGTCTGGGCTGGCGGAGAAAGTGTTACTATTGATACGATTTCTCAAAAACGGGCAACAGAATTTACGCCCCCAGAAACACGCAAAGAACTTGTTATTCCTAATCCGCATTCTATTTTGCACTGGGTAGACAGAGCCGATCCACGGGGTCCCATTCCCGAAAATCCTTCACGTGATTCACAGTACGAGCAATGGGAGGCTGGCGTGCGCATCTGGATGCAACAAAATACCTCACAGATATTAACTAATAACGGACAAGGGCAAGGAGAAGGGGGCGAAACTATAATAGGCACAGTACTGCCTACAGAATCAGATGACGTACATGTTCCTGCGCGCTTTCCAAGTATTACGCTCAATGCATCAGGATCGGCGCCCTATAGTCCAGATGCTGAAATTACTCTTACGGTTGAAACTGATGGCTATTATGATGCAAAGCGCGTTGATTATTATTTGGGAGACATCTTCATAGGCTCTTCTGAAAACGAACCATTTTCTTTATCATTCACTCCTGCACAAACAGACGCGTATACCAATCCAGGTTCTTATACTATAAAAGCAGTCGTAGTAGACGAGGTCTATAATAGGGGAGATGACAGTGTTTCGGTGAGTATTAATTAGGGAAGTTTAATTTACATATCTTGATTGCATTTTTTACATAGTATGTATATAATACATACATGACTACACATTTGCCTGAATTTATAAAGAAATTACGTACAGAAAAGGGTCTCTCGCAAGAACAGGTTGCAACGGCTCTTGGTATGTCGCGCCCAACGTATACCGCAATCGAATCAGGCAAGCACGACCTCGATGTAGAAGAAGCGAAGAAATTAGCGAGTCTTTTTGATATAGGCATTGCAGAGCTGTTGAGCGGTATTATTCCTGATATTGATAAGTATAAGCAGATGATTTTGTTATATCTGCGTATGAACATGTCGCCTGACGGGAAAATTCCAAAAACAAAGCTTGCGAAATTACTTTACCTTGCCGATTTTGCCTGGTTTTATGAACATCTGGAAAGTATGAGTGGCATGCAGTATCGTCGCATTGCCTATGGGCCTGTGCCAGATTCTTTTTTTCGTGCTCTCGATGAATTAGAAGTGTCTGGCAAAATTATGATTGAGCGCAAAACCAGTGACGATAAAGATATCTTGTTAGTATCTGAAACAGAAATGAATAGTAACGAGCATTTACATAAAATGGGAACAGCAGAAACAGAAATGATAAAAAAGATTGCACACAAATGGAAGGATAAGAAAACCAGTGACATAGTAAATTTTACTCACAACCAACTTCCTTATTTTTTATGTAGGGAGAATGAACTTATCCCGTACGAGCTGATTACTCAAGAAGATCCAGATAAAGTGTATTGAAAAAGTCATGGACAGAAATTACACCGTAACAATTGAAGACTTTGCGCAAGGTCATTTCATCAAACACTTCCACAAGAAGTTTAAAACAAAGTGGGATAGTACTCTGCGGGCCATTATTGCCGAGTTGGAGCGTGCTGATAATTTACTCCACACTGATCGCGCTGAAGTTATTACTGATGCTGGTGATATTCAAATTATTAAAACAAAGTTTAAAATTGCTGGTACACCAGAATCGGCCAAGTCGTCTGGCAATAGATGTATT
>CAZYBJ010000062.1:0-4055 GCA_964645325.1 uncultured Candidatus Saccharibacteria bacterium | reverse complement strand
AGTGAGTGAGAAGCGAATTCTAAAGTAATTTTTCTTACTACAACCAAATGTCCTACAAAGGCCGCCCTCGGGCGGTTTTTGTGGTTATGGGCGAGAAATTATTTAAAATACTTGCAAATCTTAATCTTTCTGATAGAGTTTGCTGTGTATTTGCAGAAAAGAGTAATGTTCTGTAATATTTTTATTATTTATATACTATGCCAACCGTAAATCAATTGATCCGTAAGGGTCGCACAAGTAAAGAACAACGCGTAAAAACACTGGCACTACGCCGTGGTTTTAATAGTTTGCAAAACAGTCCTACGCAATACTCATCACCGTTTAAGCGTGGTGTGTGTGTAAAGGTAACGACCCAAACTCCTAAAAAGCCGAACTCGGCTTTGCGTAAAATTGCTCGTGTACGTTTGACCAACGGTCTGGAAGTTACTGCGTATATCCCAGGTGAAGGTCACAACTTGCAAGAACACAGTGTGGTAATGCTACGCGGTGGTCGTGTAAAGGACCTTATTGGTGTGCGTTATACAGTAGTGCGCGGTGTTTTGGATGCTACTGGTGTAGCAAAACGAAAAACATCTCGTTCACGTTATGGTGTTAAAAAACCAAGCGATAGTAAATAGATACTAATCTTGAGTCTTGAGTAAAATTATTAAAAATAATCAGTAAGTTACTCGAATCTCTCCTCCACGATAGCCCACGATCGAGCAGCTGAAGCCAAAAATATGCGAGGTAAAGTAAAAAATCGCAATTATCCAGAGGCAGATGCCCTGTATAATTCTATAAAAGTAAGTCGTTTTATTAACTACGTAATGAAAGAGGGCAAGAAAAATGTTGCTCGTACGGTAGTGTATAAAGCATTTGATGTCATTAAAGAAAAAACACAAAATCCAAATCCTTTGGAGATTTTTGATTTGGCGATTAAAAATGCTGGACCAACTATGGAGGTACGTTCACGCCGTGTGGGTGGTGCCAATTATCAGATTCCACGTGAAGTACGCGCAGAACGTCGTCAACAGATGGCAATGCGTTGGATTTTAGAGGCAGCTCGCAGCGGTTCAGGAAAGCCTATGTATGTACGCTTAGCCGATGAATTAATTTCAGCAAGTAAAAACGAAGGAAGTGCTATCAAGAAGCGCGATGACACCCACCGTATGGCAGATGCTAACAAGGCCTTTGCTCACTTGGCTTGGTAATTTGGTTCGACAAGTTCACTACAAGTAATTTCTATATTTATTAATTTATACTATCTATTTATATGAGCAGAGATTATCCCCTAGAAAAAGTACGAAATTTTGGAATTATTGCCCACATTGACGCTGGAAAAACAACCGTAACCGAACGTATTTTGTTTTATACTGGTGTATCACACAAAATTGGTGAGGTGCATGATGGTGCCGCAACGATGGACTGGATGGAACAGGAACAGGAGCGTGGTATTACAATTACGTCAGCTGCGACCACTTGTTTTTGGACACCTACCTACGATGGTGCGAATCCAGATCGCAAACATCGATTTAATATTATTGATACCCCAGGACACGTAGACTTTACCGTAGAGGTAGAGCGTTCTATGAAGGTGCTTGATGGTGCGTGTACTATTTTTGATGGTGTGGCAGGGGTAGAGCCACAATCAGAAACCGTATGGCGTCAGGCAGATAAATACGGTGTACCACGTCTATGTTTCATTAACAAAATCGATCGTACGGGTGCTTCTTTCGAGCGATCATTTAAATCAATTTTAGATAGACTTACTAAAAATGCGATACGTTTTCAATTGCCATGGGGTGAAGAGGACAAGATGCAGGGTGTTATTGATTTGATGCAAATGAAAGCGTACAGCTTTGAAGGGGATATGGGTAACAAAGTTGTTGAGCAAGAAATACCTGCAGATATGCTCGACGAGGCAAAAAAATACCGGGCACAAATGATTGAAAAAATTGTTGAAAATGATGAAGTGCTCATGAACCGTTATCTTGAGGGGGGTGAAATTAGTATTGCAGAATTGAAAAAAACAACACGCGCCGCTGTAATTGCAAATCAACTAGTTCCTGTGTTTACGGGTACAGCCTTAAAAAATAAGGGTGTGCAGTTAATGCTTGATGCGGTGGTTGATTATTTGCCATCGCCATTGGACGTGCCTGCTATTGTGGGTATTAACCCAAAAACTAATGCAGAAGAGCCACGTCCAGCATCAGACACCGGCCCCTTTGCGGCACTTGCTTTTAAATTGCAAACTGATCCTTTCGTAGGGCAGCTTACTTATTTCCGTGTGTATTCAGGACAACTTGATGCGGGATCCTATATCTTTAATCCACGTACTGGTAACAAAGAACGTATTGGGCGAATTTTGCGTATGCATGCGAACGAACGTGAAGAAGTAAAAAGTGTGTATGCCGGTGAAATTGCGGCTGCCGTAGGTCTGAAAGATACTATTACCGGTGATACGCTCTGTGACGAAAATCATAAAATTACCCTTGAAGGTATCGAGTTCCCAGAGCCGGTAGTATCGCTGAAAATTGAACCTAAAACAAAGGCCGATCAAGAACGCATGGGTATGGCATTGTCACGCCTCTCAGCAGAAGATCCAACATTCAAAGTAACCACCGATGCAGAAACCCTCGACACGATTATTTCTGGTATGGGTGAGTTGCACCTTGAAATTTTGGTTGATCGCATGAAGCGTGAGTTTTCCGTAGAGGCAAACGTAGGTGCGCCACAGGTAGCCTATCGCGAAACAATTACAGGCAATGCAGATGCTGAGGTAAAATATGTAAAGCAATCAGGTGGTCGTGGACAGTATGGTCACGTGAAATTGCGTGTGCAACCACTTGCCAACAGTGAATTCGATGTAGAAGACCTGCCAAAAAATGTGAAGCGTAAAGACGGCATGGAATTCGTAAACAATATTAAGGGTGGTGTGATTCCTCAGGAATATATTCCTGCTGTTGAGAAGGGTGCGCGCGAGGCTATGGAACGCGGTATTGTTGCGAACTATGCTCTGACTGATATACAGGTAGAATTGTATGACGGTTCATACCATGATGTGGACTCTAGTGAGGTTGCCTTCAAAATTGCAGCGTCTCAGGCATTCCAAGAGGCAGCGAAAAAGGCTCAGCCAAAACTCCTTGAACCGATGATGAAGGTAGAAGTAACCGTACCGAACGAATTCGTGGGTGATATTACGGGTGATATCTCGTCAAAGCGTGGACTGATCGGCGGAACAGAAAACCGTGGCATGGTAGAGGCCATTAGTGCGGTGGTGCCACTTTCAGAAATGTTCGGCTATATGAACCAGCTTCGTTCGATGACTTCAGGACGCGGATCCTTTGTTATGGAATTTGCTCGCTATGATGTGGTGCCTCAAAACGTTTCAGATGAAATTGTTAAAAAACGACAGGGAATGAGTAATCGCGTTTCTTAATAAATTACATACAATAAAAAGTTTTATTAAAACAAACCCTGGTCAACGCTAGGGTTTGTTTTTTATAATAAAAATTAAATAGAATAAGCCCCCTCTATGGGAGGGGGTTGGGGGAGGCTTTTCGGCAAATATTTCATCATTTGACTCCAAGTTAATTTTAATCTACTATACACCCATATTATTTAGTTAATCGCATGGACTGGCATTAGATGTCTTGGCAGTAAATTTTAAGATGATTTTTCGTCTTAAACTCTCAGGACAAATAAGTACGGAACCCAGCATATATGTATATGGCAGAAGCATTTGACCGTAGTAAACCTCACGTGAACATCGGAACTATTGGACACGTGGACCATGGTAAGACAACTCTTACTGCGGGTATTTTGAATAGTTTGAAACTTGCTGGATTTATGGCAAGTAACAAAACAGTTGCGGACATCGACAACGCCCCAGAAGAAAAGGAGCGTGGTATTACTATTTCGCTTTCTCACCAAGAATACGAAACAGCTAATCGTCACTATGCCCACATCGACGCCCCAGGTCACGCCGACTATATCAAGAACATGATTACCGGTGCAGCTCAGATGGACGGTGCGATTCTCGTAGTAGCAGCAACTGACGGTGTGATGCCTCAGAC
>CAZYBJ010000061.1:0-4169 GCA_964645325.1 uncultured Candidatus Saccharibacteria bacterium | reverse complement strand
CTCTACAGAGATGGTAGGGCAAGTGAAGATGGTCCGCATTGTATCTTAGAAGGCCCTTGAAAATTTGGGGGCTTTTCTTTTTATCCAAAAATCTTAATAAATGCTATACTTAACCCCATATGAACACAGAAAATTCTCAAAACAATTTACGCGAACAGGCATTGGAACTGCATAAAAAATATAAAGGGAAGTGGGGAAGTTATGCAAAAACACCTCTTGAAACTCAGGAAGATTTAAGGCTGGCATATTCTCCAGGGGTTGCAGAACCGTGTAAGGAAATAGCTGAGGATCCTGAAAATGCGTATTTGTATACCAGCAAAGGCAATACGGTTGCCGTTATTTCTAATGGCACAGCGGTACTAGGTCTCGGCAATATTGGCGCACTGGCATCACTGCCGGTTATGGAAGGTAAGGCGCTCTTGTTCAAACGTTTTGCAAATATTGACGCACTCCCAATTGTTATTAACGAAACAGATCCAGAAAAACTTATACCCATCATACGCGCTCTTGCGCCAAGTTTTGGCGGCATTAATCTAGAGGACATCAAGGCTCCTGAATGTTTTATCGTAGAGCGCGGATTACAAGATCTCGGTATTCCGGTAATGCATGATGACCAGCACGGCACAGCAATCGTTATTCTTGCAGGACTGATGAATGCCCTCAAGGTCGTAGATAAGGTCGGCAAAGCCATCAAGATAGTGGTTGTTGGTGCAGGTGCCGCAGGACATGCAACAGTTGAGTTACTGCATGCTGCACAAAAACACAAATACTTGACACTTTCTGATATTATTGTATGTGATTCGAAGGGAATAATTTCATCACAAAGAGGTGATTTAGATCCTGAAAAACAAAAACTACTCTCAATAACTAATACTCACAGTATAGAAGGCTCTTTAGATAAGGCAGTTGTTGAGGCAGATGTGATTATTGGGTTATCGCAACCTGGAGCCTTTACGGAGGCCCATATTGCCATAATGGCACCAAAACCAGTTATCTTTGCTCTTGCGAACCCAACGCCCGAATTGATGCCTGAGGCGGCTCTACAGGCTGGTGCATGGGTGGTAGCAACAGGACGTAGCGACTTTCCAAATCAAATAAATAACGCGCTCGCATTTCCAGGTATCTTTAGAGGCTTGTTAGATAATCGCATCACACAGGTCACTACAGAGCACATGTTGGCCGTATCACAGGCAATTGCATTACTTGTTCCAGAACCAAGTCAGGGGATGATTGTGCCAGGTATCTTTGACGAACGTGTATCTAAAGCCGTTGCTGAAGTATTTAAAGCATAATTAATGTCGTAAAAGATATATTGTACGACATGATATACTTCGCCTTTATATCTTATAACCCCCTTAATTTAATACCCTTATAATTAATCTTTTTCTTTTGAATCACAGCTACTTGCCCACGTATAACCCGCCCTTTCAGCTGATGCAGCAGATTCAAAATACATTTTGTTTTCTTCTTTTACACGCTTTCCAGCCGAGCAATTTGACGAATAAAACTTAGTGCCGTTTTTAGAAGCAAAAAATGCCAAGCTTGTACTGTTTGGTGCTATGAGATTTTCTGGAGATCTGTTTTCAGTATCTATACGTATAAGCTTGGTTCCCCTATGATCAGTAATTCTGCTTTGCATATATTTTCCCCCAATAATAAAAGCCACTAGCAGCAGTAGTACAAAAGACGCTATATGGAGCATGGCGAGGATGCCTGTGTGTTTAGGTGCCTTGATTTTATTGCGCATATTCAGTACACTCTTCAATGTCTTACTTAACAGCGTTTATTGTATTATTTATATTTACCTATGGCAACAAAAAAAGCGGGTGGAAAAGCAACAAGTTTTCGCGATTCGAACGCCCAATATTTAGGAACAAAATTATATGGAGGACAAAAAGCAATTGCTGGCAATATTATTGTACGCCAACGTGGTACTAAAATTATAGCTGGTAAAAATGTGGGCACTGGCAAAGACCATACCCTATTTGCCTTGAAAGACGGTGTAGTTACTTTTGGAACAAAACGCAAGGTAAATTTTGATGGAAAAACATCACGACGTACTTCTGTGCAAGTTGTTGCAGAAAAATAAAAATATAAAAAAATCTCTCATATGCATGGTGTGCATATGAGAGATTTTTTATTTGTGTAAAAATAGTATTATTGCTCTTCTTCAGCCTCAGCACCACCCTCAGCTTTTACTTGCAGAGTAAGCTGACTTTCAAGATCTTCATGAGATATCTGAACAGTATATGTTCCAACTTCTTTTATAGGCTGGTCCAAATCAATCATTACTGGGGAAATAATTAAAGAAAGATCGTCTTTAATTTTTTGCGCTATATCAGTAGCGTCAATAGCTTTATACAAGCCGCCCTGTTCGTTTGCTTTTACGGTAGCCAAAAGAGTTGTACCCGCAAGTTTTTGAAATACCGCTGCAACACTTTCTAGACGGGCTGAGTTCTCTTTTGCATAGGTCTCTTTCATGCTCGCAATACGTGCCACAGCTTCATCAGTTGTCTCTATAGCCTTTTTTTGAGGGATAAGGAAGTTTTGTGCGTATCCAGCACCAACTTCGATAATCTCGTGACGCTTGCCCAATTTTTTAACTGCCTCTAGAAGAATAACTTTCATAAAATAATATTAATTTAAATCTTTATAAATAATCATATGCGTATACTACTATGCTGGATCATTCTGATCAAGTAGCTCGATCGCCTTTTCTAACTGTCTGTCTCTCCCCGTTTGCCTATCAGAACGCTCCCTAGGAATAGTATGATCAGGAGTCAGTCCTTTATCAGATATTGACAGATTGTTTGGAGTGTACCATTTTGCAACAGTCACCTTTAATGAGGAGCCGTCATTGAATTCTACAAATTCCTGCACAGACCCCTTGCCAAAGCTATCTGTACCGACTAACTGTGCACGCTTATGCTCTTGCAATGCACCAGCCAGAATTTCAGATGCAGATGCCGATCCCCCATCAATCAACACCACTACAGGAATATCTGCAGGAACAAGACCAAATCCCTTACTCCGATATACCTTTTCTGGAGTATCTTTATTTCCTCGCTCACGAACAATTACAGCACCTTCAGGCAAAAACATGCTCGCCATATCCAATGATGCATCAAAGAATCCACCAGGATTGGAACGTAAATCAATAATTAATTTTTTCAGACCTGATTTTTCAAAATCTTTAAGCGCTTGAATAAATTCTTCTGTAGCATGTAGATTAAAACTATACAGGGCAATAACAAAAATATCTCCTTTTGTGTAGGTCTCAATAACGGGTATAATAATAGTGTCACGTATAATACTGAATTCTATTGGCTCCTCTTCACCAGCACGTATAATCGTAATAATCACTGGAGTGCCCAAGGCACCACGTATACGCCCCACCACGGTATCTATAGATAAATTAAAAACCTCTTCCCCATTAATTTTATAAATAATATCACCGGGCATAATTCCAGCGAGTTCTGAGGGTGAATTTTTTAGTGGCGCAACCACAGTAGGAACATTGTCGCGTAGAGCGAGTTCCATACCAATACCAGCAAATTCACCTTGAACATCAGCATTAAATAAATCCGTATCATCAGGTGCTAAAAATAGTGTATGAGGATCACCAAAAGAATCCACCATGCCAGCAGTTGCCGCATAAATGCGTTCTTTCGCCGAAGGTTCAGTATCATCAAAGGGATACAGCTGTCCTACCTTGTTCCATACTTCCCAAAAAATATTGAATTCCCCTGCGCGCACCAACGTATCAGCATGCACAGAACTATTTTTATAACCCAATACTTTTCCTTGTATAAAAAACCCTGCGCAGAATATCACTGCTAAGAGTATCCCGAACAAGAGAGGGTGCATCTGTATAGACTGTCGCGGCGTACTAGTTATGTTTTGTGTTTGTTGAGTTTCTTCAGGGGATATCATGATTCGATTATACGCTCATACGCTGTCTCTGTATAGGTGTTTGAAGCGTCCCACATCATCCAACTATATATACCTAAATCCTCACCTGCTTCTATTTGGCTATATACGCGATCAGCAGTATAAGTTGCACCGAGATTAAAATCTTGTAACCACGGGCGGAGCTTGGTGAGTGGTTCGCCGAGTGCGGTTAACTTATCAATAGCGCCCTGATTTGCAATAGTAATAATTTCATAGGG
>CAZYBJ010000060.1:2497-4409 GCA_964645325.1 uncultured Candidatus Saccharibacteria bacterium | reverse complement strand
TATCTGCTCCGTCAGGCCTATGAAGAGGCTATCCATACGGATACGTTTATTTATTGCTGCGATACCTTGGGACTGAATCCCGACGAGGTCTATAGCATGTACAACACGATTCCCAGCATCAAACAAAAAGATGACTTTGTGATGGAAATGACGAAGTCTATTTTTGATAGTTCATTTGAAATAAAAACCACCGAGGATATTCAACGCTTTGTACATGATTTGGTGGGATACTATGTCATTATGGAGGGAATATTTTTCTACGCTGGTTTTGCCTCTATGTTGGCGATGAAGCGTCAAAACAAAATGGTAGGTATTGGTGAACAGTTTGAATATATTTTGCGCGACGAGTCAGTACATTTGGCATTCGGACGCGATCTCATAAATACTATTGTCAGCGAACATCCAGAAATTTGGACTCCTGAATTTCGCAGTGACATTACTGATAAGATCAAGCACGCGGTAGAACTGGAAAAGCTGTATATTACTGATGCGCTCCCCGGAGGAATGCTCGGACTTTCTCAAGAGGCCTTGTATCAATACATAGAGTATATAGCTGACAGAAGACTCGAAAGTATTAATCTACCTATAACCTATAACGCAAAAAATTCATTTCCATGGATGAGTGAGAGCATGGATTTGCGTAAAGAAAAGAACTTCTTCGAAACCCGTGTGACTGAATATCAGCAAGGGGGAAATCTTGATTGGGGAGATGACGAGGATGATCGGGGAGGGCAGTAGAATGCATATGTTTATATAGTCTAAAATATTCCATGCAATATTTTTTTTACACCTCTTTACTTACCAAAAAATTCCCATGAAAGTTGGAGGCCTTTTTTGATCAGATCAATACTGAAGTTTTCATTCGCGCCATGCATATTGCAGTCATCGTTGCCGAGTGAAAGGAGAATAGGATCGCGTTTTAAAATCTTTTGCATGTCGAGCACAATAGGAATACCACCGCCGACGTGCTTGAAATAGGTTTCTTTGCCATATATTTTTTTATGCAGTTTTTGTATGCGCTCGGCATAGATACCTTTCGGATCCATAGACGACGGATCATACGGATCGCTATGAGTGAGGGTAAGCTGTACATATTTTGGAAAACTATTTTTCACAAAACGTTCAAATGCAGCCATGACGTCACGTGTTTTTTGTGGGAATACCGTACGCAGGTTAATGCGTGCCTCGGCATGTGCGGGAACAATATTTGCATAACCCTCGCCAACATAGCCACTCGTAACGCCGGTGACTTGGAGGGTGGGGCGTAGTCCTACCTGTGTCAGGAAATCAAGACCCTTTTCAGGAGTAAAGGCAAAGCTTCCCGATGTTTGTCGCACTGTTTTTTCTGTAGAGAGTTTTTTGTTGCGTTCTATACTTTGCTGGTTAAGTTTTGGTGCATTTTTGTAGAAATCAGGAACGTTCACTTTTCCTGTTTTATTATCAAAGAGTGTTGCAAGGAAATTCGCCAATATCTGTGGTGCATTCGGTAACGCACCACCATAGAGTCCCGAGTGTACGTTTGTAGCACCTGTTTGTATGCGCAAGGTATAGTTCGCGCCACCGCGCAGTGACACCTCGAGGGTTGGTGTGGTGCCGAGTATTTCACCATCAGAAATAATAATTGCATCTGATTGCAGTTCGCGTGCGCGATCGCGTAGTAATTGAGGAAGAAAGGCATTGCCGGACTCTTCATTGCCCTCGATGATAAATTTTACATTTGCACGTAACATTTTCTGCTTAAAAAGCTCAGCAACTGTTGTGAGGTGAATCATGGTTTGGCCCTTATTATCAACGATACCACGCGCAATGAGGTGAGTTTTTGTTTCTGCCAGAGTGAAGGGATCACTTTTCCATCCGTCAGATTTTTCTGCGGGTTGTACGTCATAGTGTCCGTAGATCAGTATAGTGGGGA
>CAZYBJ010000060.1:0-2487 GCA_964645325.1 uncultured Candidatus Saccharibacteria bacterium | reverse complement strand
CTGCATCAACAAAGTATTCCGCAAAAATAACAGGATGTGCGGTGCCACATGCCCATGTCTGTGTTTTTGCATCCGTTTGTGTAAAAAAGTTTTTCAGCCAGTTTGCTGTAGCAACACATTCGCGTTTATAGGCAACGTCTGTAGAAACACTTTTTAGTGCGATGTACTCTTTGAGATAACTTAGATAGTTTTTATAGAGTGGGGAAGAAGGTGAAGACATAAAGATAAGGTAATATAAAATTAGTTTTATAAAAATAAGTATAGTTTATTTTGTGTGAAATAAAAATCAGAAAAAAGGGTTAATTGCTGTACATGCGTTGACGTACAGCAATCAACCGAGACATGCTTATTGCATATCTTTGCCCGCAGAGTATCCAAGGGCTTTTGGGAAATTTCTCCGTACATTTTTCCTGTGGATTCGGGCGCGTGTTTTAATCGTGAAGCACTGAACCACAATGAGGACAAATTCTTTCTGATCTTCCTGGTTGTTGTAATTCTTGATCTTGTTCCGAGCTGTGTTCATAGTAGAGGCGATTAAGATCTTTCTCTGTACATCCCTTTTCTTTAAACTTTTGTATAACGTAATTTTGAATTTCAGGAGAAAGGTCGTTAAGAAAATAAAGATTTTCAAGAGTATTTTTGACAGGATCATCTCCATTTTTTTCCAAAAGAAGGTCAAATAGTTCTTTATAATCTTCATCTGTTTTTGAAAGAATTAAAATATCCTGAGCAACCCTATTTCCGAGACCGGCTGCTATAAATTTCTCTGCAAATTTATAATGTGTTTCTGAGGGGAGCATGCCTACATAATTGAAAATAATTTCACTTGTCTCAGAATCTTGTTCTGGCTCAGCAAGTAGTTTGTCAATGATATGTTCTTCTATATAGTTGGTAACCTCGATACCATTGTTGCCAAGATAAGAAATATAAAAATTTTGTAAGATAGTATTTAAAAGCATTCCAGCCTTTTTAGAATCCGTTTTGCGAAGATTAAGATAAGTATCTGTAAAATTATGTAAAAGATCAAGATGCTCTGTATTGGCAAGACCCGTAAAGTTATTTAGATAGAGAAGTACTAAATCTGTATCACCTTTTTGAATAAGTTTTTCAGCAATAGCTTTATGATCAGAGGAATTAAACTTATCCAATATACATGTAGCAAGATATCCTCTTTGTGATTGTATTAGAGCATGGGCAAAATCTAAACTGAATGTTTGTTGAGTTGATGTTCTCGCGGCTATAATCATATCTGCCGTACTCCTAGTAGTATCTAGTGCCAGTATGTTCTGTTCCTCGTGTGATAACAGAGGTGTTTCTGTAAGGGGGTTAGGTTTTTCTGGTTGAGGTACTCTATCCATAAATAATATAAGTTATTAAGATTAATGTGTTCTATTATATCATGTATTTAAATATTTGACATAGTTTATTTTATACTACATACTCATAGGTATCTCCATCAGGTAATCGCCCTGCGTAGTTCTGCCCCCTTGTGGAGCAGAACGAAGCGGGGAGGAAAGTCCGAACACGTCCTGCTCCTTTATGGGGCAGGAGGACGATAGTGGGTAACGCCCACGATGCCGTGAGGCATCAGGTGCGAGCAGAGACGTCCCAGTCGAAAGGCGTGGGAGATCTTAGTCCCTGACTCGTTCAGGAATTATGATTAGTTCTATCGCAAGATAGAAGTGAAACGGCTAAATCCTTATCTACGTGCAAGGCCGTGGCCCCGAGCTTGTCGAGGGGTAGTGCCGCTCGAGTTTCTTGGTAACAAGAGACCTAGACACATGATTATCAATGCCTACGGCATTACAGAATTCGGCTTATAGATGGAGATATATCAGAAGCCAATGTGTGCAGTAGTGCTACATTGGCTTTTCATATGCAAAGATTTTTTGTATACTACTTGAGTCTTTTTATTTTAAAGTAAAAAGTAAAAGTAAAAGTAAAATAAGTAGATAGTTCATTTCTCATGGGGTAGCCAGGGCACTCACTAGACATTTGGTGGAGCTCGCGCCTGGTTACCCTCTGGGACGGGAATTAAAATTATTACTGTTATTATTATTCTTATTATTATGAATTCATTACTTAAAAAAATTACTGCAGGACTCGGAATATTTATTATAGCTTCTCTCATCATGCCTTTTCAGGCATTTGCTGTTAGTGATTGGGAACCCGTAGGAACTGCAGGATTTACTGCTGGATTTGCTAATTTCACATCGCTCGCTATAGATTCAAACAATGTGCCCTATGTACTTTATCAAGATAGTATAAATGGTGATAAGGCAACGGTTATGAAATTTGATGGCACCAACTGGGTAATAGTAGGTACCGCAGGATTTTCTGCGGGAATTATTGGCTACCCATCACTCGCCATAGATTCAAATGATGTGCCCTATGTAGGATATTCTGATGGTGCAAATACTAATGATGCAACCGTTATGAAATTTGACGGTACGAACTGGGTAACGGTAGGAACCGCAGGATTTTCTG
>CAZYBJ010000059.1:0-4445 GCA_964645325.1 uncultured Candidatus Saccharibacteria bacterium | reverse complement strand
GGGAAGCCCCTCTCCTGTAGAGAGGGGTCGGGACTTGCTCCGCTGAAGCTACGCGAAGGCGAGGGGTGAGGTCTACAAAAAAGTGGCAACAAAATTCGATTTGTGTGCCACTTTTCGGCGACTTGAATTGTGTCATGCTACAACATCGAACGGTTGTCTGCCTCCGGCAGATCGAAGCAACGGTGAGGGGACGCTTCTACTCCTTCTGATCTCTATCATCAAACTCATACAGACTTTCTTTTTCAGATTCACCGTCGCTGTCTCCAAAAGATTTTTTCTCACCCTCAGGTGATTGTATGAGAACATCACGAGGTTTGGATCCTTGTCCGGGACCTATGACTCCTGCATCTTCTAACATATCCATCAGGCGTGCTGCGCGACTATATCCCACGCGTAGTTTGCGTTGAATATACGAGGTACTTGCCTTGCCCGCATGAATGACAATCTCACGTGCCTCTTCAAATAAATCATCGCCCCCATCATCATCATCGAATGAGCCACTCGCCATTGAACGATCACTATCTGCGGTTTCGGGTAGATCTATCTCGTCATAGAGATCACTCATATTGTTTTTAATAATAAAGCTCACGACTTTTTTGATTTCCTCTTCTGAAACATTGGCACATTGAATACGCTCGGGATTGGGCATATCACCACCCTTATACAGCATGTCACCACGACCGAGGAGCATTTCAGCGCCACTATGGTCAAGAATAGTACGTGAATCAATTTGTGAGGATACGCGAAGGGCAAGGCGTGTTGGAATGTTTGCCTTAATCAGTCCTGTAATAACGTTTACCGATGGGCGCTGGGTGGAGAGAAGGAGGTGGATACCCACGGCGCGGGACATTTGAGCAAGGCGCACAATAGAGGCCTCGAGTTCACGGGGATACAGTTGCATCAGGTCTGCTAGCTCATCAATAACGACTACTATATAGGGCATGCGTTCGGGCAAGTGTTCCTCTTCACTTTCAGGGAGTTCAACGTTGCCTGCCTTGTTGTTGGCATTTTTTTGCCTTGCCATTGTATAAGCTGGTTGAACGATGGTGGTATGGTAGGAATCAATATCGCGCACTTTATGTTGTTCTAATACATCATAGCGCCTATCCATCTCTCCAGCTGCCCATTTAAGTGCCAAAATTGCCTTTTTAGCTTGTTTTATAACAGGGGTTAAGAGGTGGGGGATTTTATCATAGTTGGTCAACTCTACGCGCTTGGGATCGATCATGATAAAGCGCAGTTCCTCGGGTCCGTGGGCATAGAGGAGTGAGATAATAATATTGTGTACCGTTACCGACTTACCCGCACCCGTTGCTCCGGCAATCAGCATGTGGGGCATACGTGCAATATCAGCAAAATATGGCTTGCCCGAAACCCCCTTACCCAGTGACACTAACAGGGGCTTGTTGGTATTTTTAAAATCAGCCTCATCCAACATAGAACCAAGTCCGATCATGGACTTTTCACGATTAGGAATTTCTATACCCACCAGAGATTTTCCGGGAATAGGTGCCTCGATACGAATAGGGTGCGCTGCAAGGGCAAGGGACAGTTCATTTTCTAGTCCCATAATTTTGGATAGCTTTGTACCAACAGAGGGTTTCATCGCGTAGCGGGTGATACTGGGACCCACCGTGATTTCATCCATGCTGACTTCTATATTAAAGTTAGCCAGCGTACGTGTAATAGTTTCCGCAACTTCTTTAATGTCGCCAACGGCGGGTGTCCCCTTACTGCGATTAAGGAGTGAAAGTGGGGGAGCGGTATAGGTACTCGGCAGACGATTGTGAATATCGATAACAATACTTTCTTCTTTTCCCTGTGGTGAGCGGGTCGAACCATTTTTTTCTTTTCCTATAATACCTGCGACTATTGGTTCTGTTTTTTGTTTTTCCCGTCGTGAGTTTGCCTGTGGTGAGCTTGTCGAACCATCTTCTTGTCTTACTTCTTCTCCCACCTCTTCATCTTCATCTCCATTTTCATCTTCTTCAGCATCATGTGCATTTTTATTTTTTTTGATAAAAGAAAGATTGGGAATTTTAGGAACCCAACTAAAAATAATAATCGCACATATTATGAGGACTACTATTAAAATAATGAGGGCGAGTGCCTTATCAAACAAACTGATCAGGGGAAAGCTTATGAGTTGTCCCACGATACCACCGCCAACAAATTTTGGAGCAAGTGCTTGCACTGTTTCAAGAAGTCCTACAATGCCAAGAAAAAAAATAATACCAATAATGCGATGAAAGATTTTTGCAGGTTCGCTGTATGCACGCACACGGTGTACGCCGAGCGCAATCAGGATAAGGGGGAGGGCATAGGCGCCGAGTCCCAACACGAAATCCATTATTTTGAAAATCCACGCTCCCGCGACCCCTGCGCGGTTAATTGCTGATAGACCCACAATCACCCCAGCAAGCATAAGACCGAGTGCAGTAACATACCGCATGTGGGTACGGTCAAGCTCCACGAGCGCACTTTTTGATTCGTTTGATCTATTGACAGATAAATTTCTTTGTTTTTTATTTTTTTTAGACATAGGTAGAGATACGTGATAGTAGTAATTTTTAAAGCTCGGTATGCACTGTATTGTAGCATGTATTTTATCCACGTCTTATACACCCTTTCAAAAACTTTCAATTATTTCTATACTGGGGCCATATCCATGCTACATACATGTCTATGGCACCCTATAACAAAGCAAGTGAAGCGCCCGTAGAGAGTGTCTATACTCCTACAGTTAAGTCTGTCCTTTATACCGAGGTCCGTCGTATACAGAAAATAGCCAGTGCTGTATACCTCGTTACAGATTTCTTTGATACGAACGAGATTCTTAAAAGACATATGCGCGAAACCTCAGTAGAACTGATTGCTTTAGGACATATTCCCGAGGGGCAACCCATAAAGGACATACTGAATGCACTTGCCCGTATGTTGTCCTTTATAGATGCGCTGGTCTCTTTTACAGAACTTGCTCGCCTAACACACAAGCTCTCTGATATGAACGCGTCTCTTCTTTCACGCGAACTGATATCAATACACATGACCCTTTCTCAGCGGTATCATAATTTTCTTGATCAGGAATTACATATGCACAATCTCAAGGACACAGCCCAAGATGTCTCGATCGATTTTAAAAACTTTTTCGAAGACACCTCATCATCAGCACTATCACCACAACCAAGAAAAGTTGAAAAAGACCCTTCGACAGGTTCGACAAGCTCACTGCAGACAAGCTCACCACAGGGAAAAGAAGAAGTTTTAAAAGAAGATCGTAAAAGACAAATCCTCGACATCGTAAAGGACAAACATGAAGTATCTATAAAAGACATTGCGCCGCGTATTTTGAAATGCAGTGAAAAAACTCTGCAAAGAGATTTACAAGAATTGATTGTGAGTGGGGAACTCAAAAAAACAGGGGAACGTCGTTGGAGCAAGTATAGCCTTGCAAAATTATAAGATAATATATATTGTTACTTGTAAAGTGTAACAGAGGACACTCTTTTTACGTCATATTATACGAAACATCTTTTTATTTTTATATGGATGTTCTTCACACTTACTATTTGCATCATATAATGCAAATACGCTACAATACAGTGAACGTGTGAGTTATTTGTTAATTAAATAGATTTTAGGATTTTATGTGACGCAAGATCTCTACCGATTTTTTCTGCCGAGGTTTCAGAAGACTACAGACAGATCGCTTACTTACTTTGTTTATTAACCCAAGACATGGAATGCGTTTCATAGCTTGGTTAATAAAATTAATCACAACGAAGGCCACGGTCATGGCTGACGTAAAATGTGTACACATTATTATTGGTTGTGTGTTAATTATCTTTTTAACGAAGATGTATTAATACTCGATTTAATTACTAGTAATTTTATTATGAAAAAATTCATGAAGAAATTTCTTGCAGGTTCAGTAGTTGCTCTCTTTGCTTTGTCAATGACAGCAGGTGCTTCTGCATTAACGGTTTCAGAACTTATGGTTTTGATCCCAGGTTTAACTACAGCTCAATACCAAGCTATTGCAGCTCTTAGTGGTTCAACAACAAGTACTTCAACAGGTACTTCAGCTTATACACATACAATGACTCTAAAGTCAGGTATGTCAGGTGCTAAAGTTATGGAACTACAACGCGCCCTAACCAGTCTTGGTTTTACAACCGGAGCTGACGGTTCGTTTGGTCCTGCAACAGCATCTAAGGTTATGGCGTTCCAGGCTTCAAAAGGTCTAGGACAGGATGGTATCGTTGGTGCTATCACAGGTGCTCGTCTACAGACAGCAACTATGACTACAACAACTATTACAAATCCAGGTAACAACAACGGTGGAGGAATCGATCTAGCAACTTTCGCAGTTGGTGGTGACGAAGCTACACTTGATGACTATAACGTAAACAACCTTGACTCTGACCCAATGGAAGGAGAAAACG
>CAZYBJ010000058.1:289-4677 GCA_964645325.1 uncultured Candidatus Saccharibacteria bacterium | reverse complement strand
AGTGCGAAGGATAAATCATAGGGGCTATATAATCAACATGAGGTACTATCTTTTCAAAAAGTTGTCCAATACCCATATCATCAGTACTGGTGGTTACCATACCGAAAACATCAGCAGATAAGGGAATGCCCTTTTGAAAACGTAAACGATCATCAAGCGTTTTGAAATAATTACCAATAGTCTCTGACTTAGAACCACTGCCAGTTACTGGAAATACCATATTTTTCATGTTGCCGTCCGAGGGAAAGCGCACATAATCGACGTTAATTTCATCAAAGCCTATTGCATATGATTCTTCTGCAAGTGTAATAATATACTCCCAAACTTCTGGAGCTCCTGGATCAAACCATGCTAACCCCTTACGATCACGCCATACACCACCTTCAGTAGTCTGTACGGCAAGATGGGGTAACTTTGGGGCAAGGTAAGTATCTTGAAAAGAAGAAATGCGACCGATAACATAAATATCTTTTTCATGTAACTCTGCAATGAGATCTTCTATATCGCTTATTCTGTTTTCCATAGAGCCGTATAATTCAAAAAGTGCGTTATCTATCAAGAAAGAAATCTTGCCTGTATCATCTTTAATATCTATAACTACTGCATTGAGTGCTGTTCTATCAATCAAGCCGATCACGTTGTCACGCAATCGCTTTGTTCCTGCAACCCAACTGGTCATATACACGGCACGTACGGGGTTGGGTGTGGCAATATGGGTAACTACAGGAATTTCATCTTCTACTATCTCTGTTACAACCCCTTCTTCTTCTTTTGATGTTTCTTGTTTTTCGTATAAAGCATATGAATTAGCTGGTGCCAGATCAAAATGCGTGTATCCAGAAAATATAAAACCTGCAATACCAAGAACCGTTACGATTCCTACTAGTATTGCAATAACAGATAAACGCATAATAGATATAGTTTAGACTATAATTTCTTCATGTGCCTCTTCACTTTCTTCCCTTTCTTTTATTACTTCTTTTTTTATAGGCGCTTTCTTTATAGTACGCGCACGAGATTGTTGTATTCCAACACCCGTAAGAATAAGCAATATTCCTAAAAAAACATGTAGCGTAATTTCCCACGATACAGGCAGGTGAAGTAATGGAAATGCTATTACCGCAATCCCAATAGTTATGACGGTCCATTGATATTTCATACTAGGATAAGTATAGCATACTCTACGGTAAAGGGGTAAACACCATATTAGGCAACATGTATCCCTCTACTGAAAAGCTCAGCGTGTTATGTTCTTTATTATAAGTCATATATATCTTTTTCTGGACAGCCTGTTTCATAGTTCCCGAAAGAACGTCTACTTTTCCAGAAAAGAAATTCTCTCCCATACTTTTGATAGTACCCGAAATATGGAAAGGTCTATCATCTGATTCTACTGCAGGGGCCTCAGTGTACCAGTCTACAGTATACGTATGTTTGAAATTACGATACTTTTTTGTAATACGCAGTGGATCTTCTTCTCCGAGAACTTCTGTTCCCCACACCCCAGTAATATCATTGCTTGTTCGAGATGGTCGTAACGAATTAAGAAAAACTAGCACAAGTATCAGTGCAGTAAAAATTATTATAAAAATACATATAGTTATGAGTCTATCTTTTTTCATATACATATTATTCAGCATCTATACTAACTACAAATTCACCACGCACACGATCAGGATTTTTAGTAAAATAATCAAGCACCTCTCTTGCGGTACCACGAATTATCTGCTCGTGAATTTTTGTAATTTCTTTTGCAACGCATATGGTTCGTGTAGGCGTCAAAAGAGATGACAGGGATTCTAATGTTTTCATGATGCGATGCGGTGATTCGTAGAAAACAGAAACGTGGGGATAGTGCGCACATGCCTCGAAAAAGGTCTTTCTCCCCTTCTTGTGTGGCGCAAAACCTCGAAACGTAACATCTACCAACGACATACCCGCCACAGACAGCGCTGCTGTTAACGCGCTTGGACCAGGTATTGAAAGAATCTGTATATCAGGAATTTCTGCGTACAAATAATCTATCAAGCGTACTCCTGGATCAGACACGCAGGGCGTACCTGCGTCAGATACGAGGGCAAGTGTTTTACCCGAACGTATGAGCTCGGCAATGTCTTTTTCTTTTGTAGTACTCGACAAGGCGTTATAGCTCATACACTGCGTAGTGATACTGTAGTGAGCAAGTAATTTTTTTGTTACTCGTGTATCTTCACACAAAATAATATCAACTTCTTTCAGTATACGAAGGGCCCGGAGCGTCATGTCCTCTAAATTTCCTATGGGTGTTGCGACAACATAAAAATTCATCATAAATTAACCATCTCCAGTATTATACTCTAAAAATCTTTCCAGCGGGTGGATACAGCGCAATCAGTGGATCATGTGTAATGTCATATGTGCGTGCAGGAGCAATCTCACGCCCATACTGAATCATGTAATAGGGCGCATACAGCCACTCATTTCTTGGAATAATACGCATCAAATCTTGCTCTATTTTTTTTGGATCTTTAGAATCGGATAAGTTAAAACGCACCACAAAGCGTCGCACATGGGTATCAACCGCTATTCCCTCACTTTTATTAAAACCGTTGCACAACACTACATTTGCCGTTTTTCTGCCTACACCAGCGAGTTGTGTCAGCTCATCTATGGTATCTGGAACTTTGCCCTGAAACCTTTCTTTGAGGGTTTTTGCCGCTCCCAGAATATGCTTTGTTTTATTTTTATAAAAACCTGTTGATCTGATATCTTGTTCAAACTCTATTGGATCAGCATGTACATAATCATCTAATGTTTTATATTTTTTGAAAAGCTTTTCCGTAACGCTGTTCACTTGCTTGTCCGTACACTGTGCCGAAAGTGATACTGCTACAACCAATTCCCACATGGTGGTATAGTGAAGTGTTGTTTTGGTAGTTGGAAACAGCTTCCACAATGCATGTGAAAGCTGTTGCCAACGAATTTTACGTTCTTGTTCTTTCTCTTTTTCTTTATTAGTTATTGTGCTCATTATGTAGACTATTTCTACGTGGTGGATATACCAGCTTTGTACTTGGTTCTGAAATATTTTCTTGTTTAACAACAGCGCTTTTTGTAGAGTTCCCAGATGTTACAATAGTAGTAATATTAATATCACGAATATGTACTGGCTCGTTATTTTCTGTATCCCAGCGATATGCACTTACGAGTTCATTTTTTTGGAAAAGTCCCACAAATGTTTCCCGCCCATCAAATTCACAAAATACAAAACCAAGCGGATTACCCAATCCTAATAATTTTTCATCAGCAGCATTAATACCCGATCGCTCTACACACGCACCCTGATAGGTACCAATGTGAAATGGGCGTCCGAACTTTGCAGGTGAGGCATCAGCATGACGAGTAAAATTATCAAAGTAAAATCCTACGTTTGTTTCTACAAGGGCGGTATCTTCATTTTTTGCTACGAGTTTCCAATTAATCCCATCAAACGTATACCGCAGAGAACCCTTTTCAACAGGGATCATTTCACCCACAACAAGATCATTTTCGGTACCTTCTTTCTTGTTCGCATCTTTTTTATTTCCTGCAAATGCAATAATTAAAATCACTACAACAATAATTATCCCAACAATCGATGCGACCACTATATTTTTTCGTGTAGTAAATTTCATAGGTAGAGAAAGCTATTTTATAATAATAAAATTGATAATTTTATGACTGTTTTTTCAACCATTCAATCATAGCCTTGAATGTTCCAGGGCCGGCCTGACCATCTGCTGATGCTAACTTTTCAGCTGTTTGAAATGCCTTAATTTTTGCTGAGGTCCCTTCGCCGTATACATTATCTACAGGATCACTTGTTTTGTTATATATATTCAAGAATTCTTGTACCGTACCTACGCGCGTACCCTTACTGCCAACTTTCATAGTACCACCGTATTCAGTAATAAGTTTTTCTATTTTTGCACCCAGAGCTGCATACTTTTCTGGAATAGTAGCCGTTGTTGGAGGCGTTGTAGTAGTGGTTGGAGTTGGAGTTGGGGTTGTTGTTGTAACTGGCACAACTGATGATGGTGTTGTAGTAGTGTCGACGACCGTATCATCCACGACATTATCGCCCACTGCATTTTCATCGTTATATACTAAAACTGGATTTGTAGTGTCTGTGTTTTCATACACAAAATCATTACTAAGTTGTGTATACGCGAAATAACCAATTGCTCCTAAACCTATAATAATAATAACCCAAATAAAAGTGTTTATATATCTATTCATATGAAATCTAGTATATCAATAAAAAAGTAAAATTAAAAACTTGACTTTTAATATATAGATTGCAGATTCATTTTAAAAATGCTTGCTTTTTTTTATAGCTAGTTTATGCTTAGCACATGGATATTCTCACG
>CAZYBJ010000058.1:0-279 GCA_964645325.1 uncultured Candidatus Saccharibacteria bacterium | reverse complement strand
AAAAAGTAAAATTAAAAACTTGACTTTAAATACATTTATGAGTAAATTATTTTTGGAAACTTAATTCGAAGCAAAATAATATGGAAACTTTAATAAGTAAAATAGCTGAAAAAGTCGTGATCTTTGGGATCATTGCACTTGGATTTTACTTGCTTTTTAACGGCCCTGATTCAGATGCCAAAAAAGCAGGAGTCTGCTTAACTTTTCTTGGGTTAGGTAGATTATTTTCACCCTTTTTTGAAAAATACAGAAACAATGCACCACCCACTAATGATGATT
>CAZYBJ010000057.1:0-4810 GCA_964645325.1 uncultured Candidatus Saccharibacteria bacterium | reverse complement strand
AATGAAGAACGCAAAGCACGCCTAGAGCGTGAATTGGCTGCGATAGAGGCAGAAATCAAAGTGCAAGAGGGAATTCTGAAACAACAACAACAGCAAACTGGATCTATTGCGGCTGATTTAAATAAAATAAAAAGTGAAATTTCTGCAAAGAAATTAGAAATAAAAAAGAAAGTAAATCTCATTGATCAAATTGCCGATGATATTGATGAAAAAAGTGAGATCATTACTGACTTAACCGAAGAACTTCAACGCGAGAAATCCTCGCTTGCAGCTATTTTGCGTCGCACTCACGAGATTGATTCAGCAACGTTTCTAGAATTTATGGCAAGTAATCAATCGGTTTCAGAAATGTTTTTTGACGTAGACATGTACCAACGCTTGCAAGGTTCGCTGTATAAATCATTCGAGCGTATTGTGGGGGTGAAAGAGCTCACTGCTCAACAAAAAAAGGATCTCGAAGAAAAGCGTATTCGTGAGGCAAATATTAAATATACTCTTGAGCAAGATAAAAAAAAGGTTGAGCTAAAGGAGGGAGAGAAATCCCAACTTTTGACTATCAGCAAAACAAAAGAAAAATCATATGAAGAAGTCCTCAAAGATCGTCGAGCAAAGGCTGCTCAGGTGCGCGCAGCCCTGTTTGAACTCCGTGGTCAGGCGGGCATTCAATTCGGTGATGCCTATGATTATGCTAAGGTTGCCTCTGCAAAAACAGGAGTGCGTCCTGCCTTTATTTTGGCTATCCTGACGCAGGAATCTAGTTTAGGCAAGAATGTGGGTACCTGTAACCGCCCAGGGGATACGCGTACGTGGAAAACCATTATGCCTGGTCCCAATGATAATTCATGGCGTGATGATCAAACAATATTTCTCGACATTACTAAACGTTTGGGTATTAGTCCCGATGGGCAACCCCTGTCATGTCCTATGGCCTCGGGTGGCTGGGGTGGGGCAATGGGACCGTCACAGTTTATTCCAACGACATGGAAAAGTTATGAAAACCGTGTTGCGGCTGCAGTAGGGGCAAAAATAGCTAACCCATGGAATCCTGCCCACGCTATTACCGCAACAGCTTTGTATGTTCAAGATTTAGGAGCGAATGCCAAAACCTACACTGCAGAGCGTGAGGCAGCGTGTAAATACTACTCAGGACGTGGATGTTCTGCCCCAGGGGTACAAAATGCCTTTTATGGTGATGCGGTGATGCGTCATGCAACTAATATTCAGACACAAATAGATGTTTTAGAGAGTATATAAAATATTTGCACTTATTATTACTCCATGCTATATTTCTCAGTATTATGAAAAAAGCAATTCATCCAACTGCATATGTTTCTGCACAGGTAGTGTGTAATTCATGCCAAAATAAATTTAATGTTTTGTCAACGAATGAGTCTTTTAGTGTTGAGGTGTGCAGTCAATGCCATTCATTCTATACGGGCGATCAGCGTATCATGGACACCGCAGGACGCGCTGAACGATTCCGCAAATTGCAAGAAAAATCAACAGAAATAAAAGTTGCTACCCCAAAGAAAACATCAAAGAAAGCAGAAGAAACTGTGGTTGCTGAGCAAAATTAACGTGTGAAATAAAAAAGTCGTTGCTTATATGAGTAACGGCTTTTTTATTTGCATCTTGTATGTCTACCTATTCATTGCCTTCAATAGAAGAATTAAAAAATAATGAACGCACTAAATATAGTGCGATTGAATTAGAGCGTCTGCTTAAGAATAAACAAGAAGCAGAATTATTAATGAGTGAACAGCCGGATATGCGTGAATTAGCCGAAGAGGAATTAGCAAGCATTGCGTCTGAAATAGAAGTTTTAGAAAAACAGATTTATGAGATTTTAGAAAAAGAAAAAGAAGAAATAGAATTCCCGAACGAGATTGTTATGGAAATTCGCGCCGGCGCTGGAGGAGATGAGGCCAGTTTATTTGCACGTGAATTAGCAGATTCATATCAACGTTATGCTGAAAAACAACAATGGCAGTGGAAGTTAGTAGATGAATCCAGTAATGATACTGGTGGGTATAAAGAAGCTTCTTTTGAAGTGGCGGGTGAGGGTGTATATAAAAAGTTTATGCATGAAACAGGCGTACATCGTGTGCAACGTATCCCTGCAACGGAAAAGCAAGGACGCATCCATACTTCAACGTGTTCTGTTGCCATTATGCCTATACGTACGGTGTTTACGGTCATGTTGAATCCTGCTGACTTGGAATTTGAAACTTCACGCTCGGGTGGCGCAGGTGGACAGAATGTAAACAAAGTAGAAACTGCGGTGCGTGTCATTCACAAGCCCAGTGGTCTGTCAGTGCGCTCAACCGCTCAACGCTCGCAAATTAAAAACAAAGAACGCGCGTTGTCTATTTTGCAAGCGAAATTACAACAAATACATGACGAAGAAGAAAATAAAAAACACGCTGGTAATCGATCAGATCAAATTGGTACTGCTGATCGATCTGAAAAAGTTCGCACCTATAATTTCCCTCAGGATAGAATCACTGACCATCGAATCAAGCAGTCATGGAGTAATATCGAGGGCGTCATGATGGGGGACTGGGAACGTATTTTCAGTGCGTTTGAGACCTCCCCCCAACCCCCCTCCGAAGAAGGGGGGCTCGCCTTAATTTGATTTCAGTGATAATTCTAGAAAGAGAGAAGCCCCTTCTTGGGAGGGGCAACTGCCGGAGGCAGTGGGGGGGTCTTTGAGTTGTGATCATTTGATTTTATTGCGTAAACTTGCTACTGTATAACAATCATGCGCGTGTAGCTCAGCTGGTAGAGCGCTCGACTGATACTCGAAAGGTCCCAGGTTCGATCCCTGGCGCGCGCACAAGATTTTGAATATTTTTTTTCAACACTGTTAGTTGCGCATATAATTTTTTCTGATATACTTATGGTTGTATGTGATTCTGTCACATACGGCGCAAAAAACAGTCTTCAACCACATCACCCCGCTTCGTGCGGGGTTTTGTGGCTATGGAATAATTTTATTTCTTATATATTAATTGTAAAAAGCTTTAAAATCTATATACTGTACTTGTTGCCTTAATTATGAATACGACCACAGACAACTATTTAAAAAACTAACTCATAGAGATTAACGGAGATTAAAATTTTTTATAAGCTTAATGAAATTAAATAATAATATGAATACAAACACAAAAGAGTTTATGTCACAAAACATGTATGCCCTAGGTGCATTGGGAGTAGTGATTATCGTATTAATAATAGTAATTTTTTCAGGCCCTAATAACAATAACGTTACAAAAGAGAAGATCCACGCATCACAGCTAGTGGTAGCCTCAAGTCAGCTAATCTATGACTGTGATACTCCTAATGCAGATATTCTGTATTCCTTTGCATTTCAACAGAACGGAGAAAATAAAGTGGCTCTTACCGAGGTAATTGGTACTGGATGTCCAGATGCTGAACTTCTTGAAAAGTCACAAAAAATAAAAGATGAAGAAATTGTTTTTTCAAAAGATTATACACAGCTTACACGTGAAAACGGCACTATCTATCCAGTGCAGATAATAGTAGCCAATTAAGACCAAAAGCATTGTTAAGACAATGTAGGTGTGTTTGCAGAAAGGCATACAAGCTTATATAATGCTCTTATTGGACTCGTGGAACTACCGAAGGGGGGAACTTGACTATTTTGTCTCATCATATACCCCTTATAACTGCCCTATCAGCAGGTGATATTATTGTAGAGGATATCACGGGGATATCATTCCCATGGCCGTTATGGGCGGTTTTGTGCGCGTACAGGGCAATCTGGTAACGATACTGGCTGACTTTGCAGAACAAGTTGCCTTGCTACAGGATAAGGATATTGCAGAGGCAAAAGAACGTGCACAGCAGGTGATGGCAAACGGGGAAAGTCTTTCCGAAGATGAATTTGCCTTGCACGCAAAACAGTTGGAATATGCCATTACGCGTGAACGCATTGCGGGCAAGTGGAAGAATAAGAAATATAAAAATGTAAATGTAAAGTAGACATAATAAAAATAACCGTTTGCACAAAATGGTTCAAGCTTATACAATGGTCCTTGAACTCTATCATTTATTGAGAAGGGAGATAAGATAATGGCCTCGTGGCGAAGCGGTAACGAGTGCCGGAGGCACTCAAAACCGTTTTATGCATCGGTTCGAATACTGCCGGAGGCAGTGGTCTCAGACCTGCTGTAGGCAGTTTAACGTAACGGACACAAAAGCCTCGTGGCGAAGCGGTAACGAGTGCCGGAGGCACTCAAAACCGTTATGCTGAATAAATTTAGTTTGTGAATTTAATAAGGCCTCGTGGACTGCCTCCGGCAGTTTAACGCGGCAAATGATAATGGCCTCGTGGCGAAGCGGTTAACGCGGCGGTTTGCAAAACCGTTATGCATCGGTTCGAATCCGATCGGGGCCTCCAGATGTATATCAGTTCGAATACTGCCGGAGGCAGTGGCCTCCAGATATATACATCGATTTAATCAGATGTAATAATCTGATCATTATTAAAAACTTTTTTGAAGACAAGTTTTTATGTTTTATACCTATGTTTTGCGCAGTGTAAAAAATAAAAGAATATATGTAGGATCTACAAGTAATTTGAAAAATCGCTTTGAACAACATAGTACTGGCAATGTTTCTTCAACAAAAGCTTATGTACCGTGGCATTTGGTTGAATATCATGTTTTTACAAATCGTTCGCGCGCCATGCAATTTGAAAGATTTTTAAAAACTGGACAACAGCGTGAGAGATTATACAATTGGTACCGGTAGTGCTGTATGTGGCTTTAAAGAAGGGCCATAGGCC
>CAZYBJ010000056.1:0-4948 GCA_964645325.1 uncultured Candidatus Saccharibacteria bacterium | reverse complement strand
AAAGGAATTTTGAAGTTGTTGGTGATTAGCCTCACCAATAATCAAAATAAAAAAGCTTGGCCCGTGTAGGGTTGAGCTTTTTGTTTTACGTGAATTTTCTATTATGGAATTGGAGTAGGAATAATTTTCTGCCGGAGGTGTAAGGGTTTAAAGACTTCTTAATTGGTGGATAAATCTGCCTTCTTATAATTATGATATGATTGCTAAATGGTTATTGAAGACCGGAACAAAAAGTATTACTTTTTTCTAGATGAAACTGGAGACCATGGACTTACCATGATTGATGAGCGGTTTCCTCTTTTCTTGCTCGCAGGTTGTTTATTTGAAGAGAAAGAATATGAGAAAGTAAGCAATGAACTGAATGCATTTAAGCGTGAATTTTTTAATACTACAGAGGTAATTTTACATTCACGAGAGATTAGAAAATGTGAGGGGGCGTTTCAGATTCTATTAGATCTCACTGTAAAGCAAAAGTTTTATGAAAAGCTGAATAAGATTTTAAGCACTGAATCATTTACTATTATTACCGTAGCGATTAATAAGAAAAATTATATTGAAAAATATGGAAAAAGCGCTCAAAATCCCTACAGTATGTGTTTATCGTTCATGCTTGAGCGACTTGTGTTTAGTACTGATGATAATGGTAGGGATTCCCATGTTTCAATACTCATTGAAAAACGAGGCAAGAAAGAGGATATTCAATTGATTGCTCATTATAATTCTGTAATTGATATGGGAACCAATCATGTTACTGCCGAGCAATTCAAAAAACGTATTGAAAAATTTGAGATGCAATGGAAGAAAGATAATGAAATCGGTCTTCAAATTTCTGATCTTTGCGCCTATCCTATTGCTCGCCACATTCTCAATTCTGAAGAACCGTACATCCCGTTTTTGATTATTCAGTCAAAATTGAGAAGAAAGGGGAAAGAGGGAACCGTTGATGGTTACGGCATTAAAATTTTCCCTTAAACCGCAAAGAGTCCCTTGCGGGACCCCTTGCCGACTGGGGACACCCCAATCCATATAATTATCATAGCATGTTTTTCTTAAAAAGCAATAAGAATATTTTTTTATATATTTCCTCTACAAACTCCCCCTCATGTACTCTTCAGTAATGGGGTCTATTTCGCTCGTAACAATAATAATCATTTCGTTAGTGAGTCCCATGTCTTTTTTCATATTGATGAGCATGTGTTCAAAGGGATAGGGTGAAATCCACACAGAGTTTTTGAGACACACGAAGTTCGCTTTTTTGAGGAGATACCGGAGGGCATTGCGCGTTTCTTTTTTTTCTTCTGGCACATCCAGAATTATTACCCGCCATTTGCCATCCCACGTTTGGGGCATCGGCGCAGGGTCATCCAGATGCATAGAGCGCAGTTTTTGGCGCCCAACGGGGGAGAGACGTAAAAAGGTAGAATGCTCGCTCTCAAAGGCATCCAGTGCCCCCGTATCCATCAGGTGCTTGATCGTTCTATTGATAACATAGCGAGGCTTTATTTTCCTGTCATCTTGTTTTTCGTCTTGCTCTATCAAAAATTCTATATGATCTGCCACATCATCTCTATTAGCAGTTTTCTTGCCATGGAGAAAGCGCAAAATGAGTTTTTGTAGGTTTATTTTTAGCATAAGCTCTATATATGTCTATATAATAATATACTTATAATTATTATACAAGCTTTTTCTTTACGTAAAAAACTTGTCAAAAATAAAAATATGATTATAATAGTCACTATAAAATTTATTATTAGATTAATTTTGTTTTTCTTTATATATATGCAGGATACAGATAATAAAAAAGAAGAGGGGGATAAGGAGGAAGAGGGACAAGATGATATTCACCTTGATCTTGAAGATAGCGAATTAGAAATAGGGGGTAGAGGTGATAAATTAAAACAATTACGTACGGAGCTCAAAGAAATGCAAAAAGAACGAGACGAGTATTTAACTGGTTGGCAAAAGGCAAAGGCAGATTATATTAATTTAAAAAATGAACAAGAGAGTTTGCGCAAGAATTTAACTCAGCATGTGCGTGTTCGGTGCGTTGAAGATCTCTTGCCCGTCCTCGATAGTTTTGAAATGGCGATGAAGGGTGAGGCATGGCAGGGTGTTGAGGCAAATTGGAGAATCGGCGTTGAATATATTTTCCAACAACTCCAGACCGTTCTCTCGAATTACGGGGTAAGTGAGATTGGTGAAGATGAGATAGGAAAAGATTTTAACCCAGACAGACACGAACCTATGGAAATTGGGGAAAGCAGTGAGGGCGAGGCTCCAGATCAGGTACAGGCCATTATGCAGAAAGGATATCAAATAGGCGAAATGATTATTAGACCAGCAAAGGTAAAAGTAAGTAAGTAAATAAATAAATGTATTATTCATATTAATTTTTATAACTCTATGGCAAAAATAATTGGAATCGATTTAGGAACAACAAACTCAGCAGTGGCGATTATCGAAGGAGGGCAGCCAAAAATTATTGAAAATGCAGAGGGTGGTCGCACGACACCATCGGTCGTTGCTATTGGAAAAAATGGTGAACGCATGGTGGGACAGATTGCTCTTCGCCAAGGTATCACGAACCCAACGAATACTATTTACGGTATCAAGCGTTACATGGGGCATAATTTTGATGAGCCTGAAGTACAGAACGTTATTAAAACCGTTGCGTATCAGGTAAAGAAAGGGCCTGATGGTGGGGTAGTAGTAAATCTAGATAATAAAGACCAGCGTCCTGAGGAAATTTCAGCAATGATTTTGCAAAAGATTAAGGCAGACGTTGAGGCAAAATTAGGTGAAAAAATTACCGAAGCAGTTATTACGGTGCCGGCATATTTTAACGATGCTCAGCGAAAGGCAACAAAAGACGCTGGACAAATTGCAGGACTCGATGTAAAGCGCATCATTAACGAACCAACGGCCGCTGCTTTGGCATATGGTCTTGATAAGAAAAAAGATGAAAAAATAGTAGTGTATGATTTCGGTGGAGGAACATTTGATATCTCTGTACTTGAGGTGGGTGAAAATGTTGTAGAAGTAAAAGCAACAGGAGGAGATCACATGATGGGTGGACGTGATATTGATCAAAAAATTATCGAGTGGATTGGTGCTGAGTTTAAGCGTGAAAACGGCATTGATATTCTAAGCGATAAACTTGCCCTCCAACGTCTCGATGAGGCGGCTGAAAAGGCAAAGAAAGAGCTTTCTACGGCAACCGAAACAGAAATTAATATTCCGTTTATTACCTCTGATGCATCAGGTCCAAAGCACTTGCAAGTAAAGTTGAGTCGCGCACAATTGGAAGAATTAACTGCAGTATTCATCGATCGCTCTATAGAAATTACCAAGCAAGTACTGAAAGATTCAGGATTCTCTGCAAGTGAAATTCATCAGGTTATTTTGGTAGGTGGACAGACGCGTATGCCAAAAATTATTAGTGCTGTTCAGGACGTCTTTGGTAAAGAACCTAATCGTTCTATTAATCCTGATGAGGTAGTTGCAGCCGGAGCGGCAGTACAGGCAGGTATTTTACAGGGGGATGTAAAAGATATTTTACTCCTCGATGTTATTCCACTGTCACTAGGTATTGAAACATTAGGAGGCGTAGCAACAAAGTTAATAGAAAAAAATACAACGATTCCTGCGTCTGCATCACAGACATTTTCTACAGCGGCTGATAACCAAACATCAGTAGAAATTCATATTACTCAGGGTGAGCGTCCTATGGCAACGGATAACAAATCACTAGGTCGATTTGTACTTGAGGGAATTCCACCAGCACCACGTGGTATGCCACAGGTAGAGGTAACCTTTGATATTGATGCGAACGGAATTTTGAATGTAAAGGCAAAAGACAAATCATCAAACAAAGAGCAATCAATTCGCATCGAGGCATCATCTGGCTTGACTGATGCAGATATAGAAAAAATGAAAAAAGATGCAGAGCTCCACGCTGATGAAGATGCTAAGAAAAAAGAACTCGTAGATAAGAAAAATACTGCAGAAATGAGTATCTTCACAGCAGAAAAATCTTTGAAAGAATATGGCGAAAAAATAGACGAGGCAACGAAGAAATCTATAGAAGAAAAAATAGCAGAACTTAAAGCGGTAAAAGATGGTACTGATGGTGAGGCTATAGATAAAAAAACAGAGGCTCTGTCAGTTGAGCTACAAAAAATCGGTGAAATGATTATGAAGGCGCAACAAGCCGAATCCGCTTCTGCTGAAGCTTCATCGAGTCAAGAAAAGAAATCAGATGATGTGGTAGTAGATGCCGAGGAGGTAGGGGGTGGAGAAGGGGAGAAGTAAAAGCCTCCCCCAACCCCCTCCCATAGAGGGGGCTAACTAACTTCGATTTTTTCTCATAAGTTTGTATGTAGGGTTCCTCTCCTCGGATGAGGGGGATAGCGGTAGGGGGTGGTGCGATACCGAAATCATTATGAGAACTGTTTTTAACACAGCCAACAATAAAGTAATGGTAGGAAGTTTGAGTTTAAGGTTCCCCCTCCTTATAAAAGGAGGGGAGAACGCTCCGAATAATTATCTATATAATTATCTATGAAAACTTTTAAAAATATCCAAATCCTAAAAATTTAATCCCATGTCCAAAGACTACTACCAAACCCTCGGGGTACAAAAAGATGCAAGTGAGGCTGAAATAAAAAAAGCCTTCTATAAACTTGCCCAACAATATCATCCAGACAAACCAGGAGGTAATGAGGCGAAGTTTAAAGAAGTAAACGAGGCTTATCAAACACTTTCCAATAAAGAAAAGCGCGCGCAATATGATCGTTATGGATCTGCGGGGCCGAATATGGGAGGTGGTGCGGGCGCCGGCTTCGGAGGCTTCGGCGGATTTCAGGGTGGCGCCCAAGGCTTTGATTTCAACGGCATTGATTTGGAGGATATACTCAGTCAATTCGGTATGGGAGGCTTCGGGGGATTC
>CAZYBJ010000055.1:3485-5009 GCA_964645325.1 uncultured Candidatus Saccharibacteria bacterium | reverse complement strand
TCTCTGGTTACGGCTATCCACTACAGGGGGCTGAATCAGGTGATTTGTATTTAGTGATTACTGTTGGGCGTCACAAGACACTGCGACGCGAGGGCAAGCATTTGGTTACTGAATTGGAGGTAAAGCTTACTGATGCGCTCCTCGGGGCAAGTTACGAGGTTGAAGGAATAGAGGGCACGTTATCAGTAAAAATCCCTGCAGGTATTCAGTCAGGACAACTCGTACGTGTTCGAGGAAAGGGTATACAGAGTGGTGGTATGTTTGGCGCGGGGGACTTGGTGATTCAGATACATGTTGCTATACCCAAAAAACTCTCTAAAAAAGCAAAAGAGGCTATTGAACTGTTGCAAGAAGAAGGATTATAAAGGAAGGATGTGTTGCTCGCCGTTTGGCATATCACTTACCTCAAAACCCAGATTTTTGATTGTATCACGTAATTCATCTGATCGTTTCCAGTCTTTTTCTGCGCGGGCTGTTGTGCGTTGTGTAAGGAGAGCTTGAAGTTCTGCGGGAATATCAGCGTTTTCTATCTGTAAAGATTTTGACTGCGCTTCCAAATCTAATCCCAAGATACGATCAAAATCGAGGAGGGTAGCGCGCTTATCTCCATCAGGAATGTTTGATTTGATGAGCTCGTGCATCACAGCAAGGGCTTGGGGCGTGTTGAGGTCGTCTTCTATTTTTTCTGTAAATTGCTGTTTGAAATCTTGGTTTACAGCGCCAGTGGTAGGGGAAAAGTCTGAAACTATTTTGTAGAGTTTATTGAGGCCATTTGCAGCTGCGTCGAGCGCTTCCCACGTAAAATTTTGTTGCGAGCGATAGTGTGCTTGTAAAAAGAAATAGCGTAGTGCAAGTGGGTTATAGCCCTTTTCAATAATATCTTTTACATAGCATACATTGCCATCTGACTTGGACATCTTTGCATTATCAATAAGGAGGTGAGCATTATGCATCCAGTAATGTACAAATGGTTTTCCTGTTGCGCTTTCTGATTGAGCTATTTCATTGGTGTGATGAATCGGGATATGTTCTATGCCGCCAAAATGAATATCAATAGTTTCGCCGAGCTCTGCCATACTCATTGCTGAACATTCAATATGCCAACCCGGAAAACCTTGTCCATTTTCTACGGACGGAGAAGAGAAGGGTGAGGTCCAGGTTTGGAGCGCATTACGGTGACTACCTGCTTTAAAAAACCACAGAGCAAAATCCCCAGGGTTTTTTTTGTGTTCAGTGTCAGTTATATCGCCATGGCCACTGCCTGCGATGAGCTGTGTGATGTCTTGCCCTGAAAGGCGCGTGTAGTCCTTTGCCTTACTAATATCAAAATAGACAGCGAGATCAGTAGTGTAGGCATATCCCTTATCCAATAAAATTTGCACCAGTTTTTGCATGTCGGGAATATACTCGGTTGCGCGTGTGTGCAGGGGAATAGTTTCTTGGGTAAGTGAATTTGTGTGCAGGGTATTCAAAGAGCGAATATCAGTTTGATATTCAGCTATATATTTGTCAGCAATGGCTTGG
>CAZYBJ010000055.1:0-3475 GCA_964645325.1 uncultured Candidatus Saccharibacteria bacterium | reverse complement strand
GCGGGGCCAGTCGTTCACGCTTTGCGGCCTTCCCCATACGAGCTTCCCCTGTGTCAGCATCACCCTTATTGTCGCCTGTTAAATGACCCACGTCTGTATAATTACGAACAAAACGAACCGTATAACCCACATAGGTTAAACTCCTGTATACCAGATCAGACATGGTTACTGCGCGCATATTGCCTATGTGTTGTGTCCAATACACTGTCGGTCCACAGTGGTACATCCTCACCTGTTTGTTTTCAGGATCGAGGGGAATAAAATCTTCTTTTTTTTTACTGAGCGTATTAGAAATCCGCATAATGTTTACAGATTAACGCCATCTTTTCTTATGAAAATACCAGACAAGGCCTGCCGTGAATAATACAATTGCACTAGAAATAATAATCGCGCCTGTAGTAGTTGAGCCTAATGATTCAACTTGGTTGCGTAAAAATTGCATACCAATAGATACCGGCACGGTAAGAAAGGCAATAATAGTCAGCACTTTCATAGTGTAGTTTGTTTTAGTATTCAAGAGAAGGGTGTTGGTGTTTTGTAGATCATCTAAAATTTGTTTATCACTGTCGAGAAGGGCAATGACTTCATTATATTCGCGTAACAGGTGATTGGTATAATAAGTAAAGGATTCACTAAAAATTTGAGGCGCTTTTTGCTCAAGATCTTGTAGCGTAAAGCCATGAAAGCGCAGCGAGCGTCTGTGGTCGAGGAGTTGGCGATTGATTTTTGAAATAGTCTCTACCATATGATTTTCCTCGCCTTCGAAAATATGAGTCTCGATATTTTTGAGCGCCTTGCCAATTCCGGTTAATTTTGTGTCTGCGTGTTTGTAAAAAAGTGAAATGAGATGATAAAAAATAAATCCACCATGATCACCCAAAGTGTTTTTACCGAGAACAGAGGCCACTTCCATTTCTTTGCTAAATTGTAAAATAGTATCAATGGGCTCATAGTGAATAGTAATGAGATATTCTTGACTAATAATACAGTCAAGTTCCTGTTCATTTGACGTACGTATACCATGGTGTTCAGTAGTAGAGGGAAAATGCAGTACGAGATAGATATGGTCGTCATAGACGTCGACTTTCGGACGTGGCGTAGAAATCAGGAGCTCGTCAGCAACTTGATGGGAAAAATTATATTGATGCATCAGTTCGTAAATTTCTTCACGGGTTGGATCTTCAATATCAATCCAAGTAATATTTTTGTAGGCATGTACGTGTTTCATAGTATATTAATACATATAGTATAGCGTGGTTTTGTTTTCCTGTCATATTATAGGAGATAACGGGGTGGGGGAATATTTCTCTTGCATAAGAATCTTTTTTGAGTATACTATCTCTCATTATGGCTAAAGCTACAGATACAACACAAACAGGGGAATTTGCCGTTATTGAAACGGGAGGTAAGCAATATATGGCTAAAGTAGGCGATGTACTGACTATTGAAAAATTAGCAGATAACATGGCAGATGGGGATAAGGTTATTTTTGACAAAGTAGTGCTTTTTGATAATGGCACGACGACTACTATGGGTACACCGTATATTGCCGGCACCAAAGTAGAAGGCATCTTAGAAGAGCAGGGTAAAACACCAAAACTCACCGTAACGCACTTTAAATCAAAATCAAACTACCATCGTACTTACGGGCACCGTCAGCCATTTATGAAAGTAAAAATTACAGCTCTGAAATAAAATTAAATAAGAGTTCAAAAAATCGCTGGAGAAATTCAAGCGATTTTTTGTTTTTTGTGTATAATAGAAGAATAAAAAATATATGAAGAAAATAATTGCTGCAACTATATTGAGTTCGCTTGCGTTCGGCTTGATAACAAGTCCTGTTTTTGCGGCACCTGATCCACAGGTAATAGAGTTACAAAATAGTATTACCGATTTGAATGCAGAAATTGAAAAGATACAAAAAGAAATTAATGAATATAAAGATCAAGTACATAAAGTAAGCACAGAAAAACAAACATTACAAAACACCCTTTCTAAAATTGATGGTGAGCAAAAAAAACTGGGCGGAGATGTACGCCTAACTGATACAAAAATAAAAAAAACTAATGTAACATTAGATGAAATTAAAGAGGGTATTGTAGTAGCGAGTAATCACATTGATTTACACAAACAAAGCATTGCCCGCAATATGCGTCGTATTCATGAATTGGACGAGACCCCTCTGATCGAGCTTGTATTTTCGGATACAAAGTTATCGGATATTTTTCAGGAAATACAAACAATACGAGGACTTTATACAGCTATGGAAAATCGTGTAACAGAATTGCGTTATGTGCGCGTTGATTTGGATACCAAACGTTCTCTTTTTCAAACAGAAAAAGAGCAATTAGAAGAACTCAAACAAGAAATTCTCGACAAGAAAAGAATTATAGAACAACAGAAAAAAGAAAAAGCAGAACTTTTGAAAGAAACACAGTTACAAGAATCAACATATCAAAAACTGATTGCCGAACGCGAGGTATTGCGTAAGGCCTTTGAACAAGAATTATTTGATTATGAATCAAAATTAAAAGTAGTGCTGAACCCTTCTGCCTTGCCTGCAAAGGGATCGGGTAGTTTGACTTGGCCAGTTGCATCCCCACCATTGGTAACGCAGTTGTTTCGCGCCCGTACCGGCCCCCATATAAATAATCCTCATAGTGGTGTTGATTTTCGCGCTGATGGCGATCCAGTTTATGCTATGGCAAATGGGGTAGTGGGTGGAACAGGAAATACAGATACAACTTGCTTGGGCGTTTCCTTTGGTAAGTGGATCTTTTTGCGTTTCGACAACAATCTTGCTGCAACCTATGGGCACTTGTCAGTTATTAGTGTGAAGGAGGGTCAGCGGGTAACTACGGGGCAATTGATTGGATATAGTGGCTCTACGGGGCGTGTTACAGGACCTCATTTACATGTGAGTCTCTATGCCGATATTGATGCCGAGGGGAATCGTGTTGCAAAAATAGAGGGAAAAGAAAGCGTTTCGTGTAAGGGTAAAATTCTTACACAGCCACGCGCTCCAACAGCCGCATATTTAAATTTGTTGGATTATACGCCCAAAACAACACCAAGTATGTTCAAGGGGGGAATTCAATAAAAAGAGAGCATAAGTCAGTATTTGCAAAATAATATAAATTACCCTACTATTTAAATAAATATGAATCACTTTATTATGTCGAAATAAATATTCTTATTATTTTATTAATCTTTTGGTTTCACTGAGTATTTCTTTCTTTGAAAAAGTGTTTGCTTTGTTCTTTGTTCGAATCTAAGAGGCAGTACGTAGTACAGCGTCTGTGCGAGCATATCTTAGTCAAGTCCGATTCTCCTATATGGCGACACCCTAAATCTATATTCCTATGTTCGTGACGTGAATTCACGGATAGATCATTTTGGTCTCTACAAAAAGGGTGGTGCTAATCCTAAAGTAAAAAAGGCGATTGGAAAAGGGGAAAAGGCCCACTCTGATTTT
>CAZYBJ010000054.1:0-5275 GCA_964645325.1 uncultured Candidatus Saccharibacteria bacterium | reverse complement strand
AATTTTATCTACGGGGATACCACGGCCATTGTCAGCCACGCGTACATAACCCCCAGGGAGCAGTGCTACCTCGATATGATCAGCCTCACCCGCCATGGCCTCGTCACGGGAGTTATCAAAAATTTCCTTGATCAAGTGATGGAGTCCCTGTGGTCCCGTTGAACCAATGTACATTCCTGGGCGTTTGCGCACGGGTTCCAGCCCTTCGAGTACGGAAATATTATCGGCCGTATACGACGACTTCTTAACCTCTTTTCCATCTGTATTGGTATCCTTTTTTGCTGGCATATGGGTAAGTAAAATTATAGATAAAAAGTTAAAACATTCATAATAAATAGGCTTTTTAGAGCCTATATTCACAAAATTATTATACCAAAAAGAAGGCTGAGAAGATGCTTGACTAATATATATATATATATGCTAATCTATTATTTGAATCTCCACACACTTTAAATGAAAAAAATCATAAACTTGATCGTTGCAGTCATTATGATTGTGATGATCCCCTTTGGTGTTACGGGTCAGAACACTGTCGTACCAACCATAAAGGTTGGGAAAAAAGTCAGTTTCAAAATGGGGCCCAGCATCGCCCCACAAGCTACCATAGCGAAGGGCGACGAGTCCTTCAATGTGGCGGCGCCACTGTTTGGTTGCTTGAACGTCAGTTCAGGTAACTTGTTTGGAACCCTGTTTTATGGGTTCAAAAATAACAGTACGGGCTTTTTTCTCGGGAGCAGTCTCGGGAAAGATTCCAACTACTCCGCTTACGGCGTGGGGGTCAAGAACCTCTCAAGTCGAGGGGGGTATGCTGGATTTGGACTGATGAGGTCCGTTGGAGGACGGGCCTTTCCCTTTATCGAATTGGGATCGGGGTTTGGGAAAAGTATTTCCCTTAATCCCATGTTTTCGATAGTGGTGTTTATCCCTTATTTTTTCGAGATTAGGGGAAAGCCAAAACCCCAACCATTACATTAAGGGCAATCAAACAAAAAGCGCAGGGATCTTGTTCCTGCGCTTTTAATTTATAATGTTATTCTCAGATTCACATCTTCAACTAAATAGGTAGAGGATTATTCTCACACATCTTTTGTATGGTCTTAGGGCCTGCAATGCCATCAGCAGTGAGATTATTCATAGTCTGAAAAGCGCGGACCGCAGCAAGTGTTCCCCGTCCAAAAACGCCATCAGTGATCAATTGGGTCGTATTATTGTTGTAGTTAACCCTATTGAGTGTTTGCTGAAGAGCGCGGACATTTTCGCCACGATTACCCCTAACCATTCTATGAGATCCTACACTCAGGACGTTACAACCACTTGGTACTGGTGCTGGTGTTGGTGTTGGCGTGAGAAGTTGTTTAATGCGATTTGCCTCTGCCCGTGCTTCAGCAAGGGTATTGTGTAGTGTAATTTGACCAGTATCGGCAATAACTCCCTTGCTTAAATCCTCCAACGTACCTGTTATAACAACATATTTTCTATTAAAACTTATACCACAGGAAGTTCCGCTATTGTGGAGAGTGAATGTTTCAGGAACTACTACCTCCGCAGCTGTTACTGTTCCATCATTATAATAATTATTCATCTGCACACTAAGTGGATTATCCGTATAATATCCATTGGCAGAAACGGCATTAGTAATAGTACCAACAAATGTATATACTGATGATATTGAGTTTTTTGCGAGAATATCCGACAATTTTGGTAAAAATGTCCCTTGTACATAACTACACGCTGACGCTGTTGGAACTGAAGGAGTTACGTAACTTGCCCCTATAATAATAGTAATAATAAAAACACCTATAAGTCTCTTGATGATATGCATATTCATATATACATATATTAACATTTCGCAAAATTTTATACTAGGAATATTTTGAGAATAAAAACAAGCACTGACGTCTCCTTCAGTGCCTGTTTTTGTCTCCCCCTAAAACTTACTTCCTCATCGTTGCAGATCTTTCATTACAAATTCTACAACTTTTCATTTCGTACCCTCCCACCATAAGTGGTGAATTCCATTCATGATCACATTGTAGTTTTGGTCTATCCAAGAAAACGCCTGGGTCCACCAACCAAAGTTCAATATTATCAAAGTAATAATAGGCAGACTTCGTATCCACCATAGGACCTACATTTCCACCTGGTCCTATTTTTATGGTATCAACAACTTGTGAAATCTGGACGAGAGTATCAATATGCGTCCATGCCTGATTAGGCAATAATGGGGTCAAAATGGTGTCTGTGCCCAAGATTATTTTAAAACCACAATCGGGACCACCGTACTGAGCCTTATGGTAATCAAAACTTATCCTTAGCGCTCCCGTATATACCGGCTGGAGAAGGAGAGATACAAGCATGTCCCCTTCCCAGAAACCCCAAGAAGAATCCATGTCTCGATATCCAATCGCACCCGCATAACTACGGCCATTGGCATTTCCAAAAAAATTTGTTGGTGTACTGACGACCCCACCCGTCGCGCATGAATCAAATGCATCTGGGGTCATCTCAACCCACCAATGTTCGAATGGATACGGCAAAGTATCCATATACTGGGTAAGATCGGTAGGACACCTGATAAGGGTATCGAAACCCACGTTCCGTAATAGTTGTAGCCCTTGCGCGGGCACAACAAAAGTGCGTAAGAGTAAAAATACTCCTACCAAAAAAAACTCTCTAGTCTTTTTCATAAACTGTCTGTGATATTTAGGTTGAAAAATATTTAAAAATAAAAGAACGGTGTTCTACTCAGCGTAGCACAAATTATGTTTATGCCATCCACTTCTCTATATCACTTTTCTTGCCACCAACTTTCTTGCCTGGATTAAAAATATTTTGTGGATCAAAGATCTTTTTTACTTTAGCAAACAGTGCGACCATACCCGAACCAAATTGCTGTTCCAAATACGGTGTACGTATAATGCCGTCGTTATGCTCAGCAGTAATGGTGCCTCCGTAGGACAAGGCAAGTGCGTACACGCGATCGCATATTTCTATAATTTTCTTTTTATTTTCTTTTTGGGTCATGTCCATTAACGGAATAATATGAAAATTACCATCACCCACGTGTCCAGCAACGGTGTACACTAATTCATACTGATTTAAAATTTCTATGAGCTTGGGTAGATATTCAGGTAAATATTTTGGATCTACCGCAACGTCATCAATGAAAGGCGCTGTGCGTGTTCCCTTGCCGGCATTGCGCGATTGCGTACTGTGCTCGGTGAGTAGCTTGAACGAATCATGGCGAAAATCCCAAAATTTTTCTTCTTCGGTATCTTTGGTAATAATACGTGAACGCAACCCCAAATGAGCAATAGCATTTTTTGCCTTTTCGGCTTCTTTGTGGAGCTCATTCTCGTTATTCGACACAAACTCAGCCATGACAATTAATTTGGGCACGCCCCCTCGCAACATCATAAACATCTCGGGCAAAAATCGCAGTGCATACCGTACGGCGCCGAAAAATCCCTTGTCTTTCAAAAAATCTCGTAAAAATTTCATACCTATCTTAAAGGTATTGTCGTCGTACATTTCGAGCATTTCCAAATCAGATTGCATGAGCGTATGGATGATTTCTGGCACCGAGGCATACTCCTCAATGTATACTATTAATAAATCAGACCGCGTTTCATGAGCTACTAATTTATAATCAATTTCAGTAATAATGCCTGTTGTACCCTGCGCGCCTACGAAAAACTTCGTCATATCAAAATATCCCTCGCCACGCACAAAAGCATCAATAGAGGGCGCTTGGAGTACATCCCACAATAAATATCCTGCAGCATTCTTTGATGTTGTGGGGCGACGCAATTGAATCAGTTCATAATTATCACGAATTAATTCCCATGCTTGCTTATATATGTTCCCCTCAAAATCATTTTGATTTATTTTTGCGTCGAGTTCTTTTTTATTGAGAGGTTGCACTGAATATATATTCCCATCTGACAAGACCACTTGAAGACTTTGTACAAAATCTTTATTCTGTCCGTATTTTAAACTACGCTCTCCGGCACCATTATTTGCAACCATACCACCGAGCGCGCAAATATCTTTTGACGCTGGATAACATGGCATAATAAGACCATGGTGCATCGTCGCTTTTTCAAAATCACGATAAAAAGTTCCTGGGTATGCACTCGCCAATCCCATAATAGGATATGAAAAAGCACTCGCTGATGTATGCTGTCCAAAACTACCGGTGCGTACCGACCGCACACCCTGCATATAGCGCGTACCATCAACAATAATGCCCGTATTCAGCGGTCCGCCCGACATATCAGTACCAGCAGAGCGTGCAGTCAGCGAAAGTTCTGGATATTTTTTCTTTTGACTATTCACCCATTCAACTAATACACGTACATCTTGTGCGTCACGGGGATATACCACAGCAGAGGGGCGCACAGAAAAAAGACTCCAGTCAGTACTGTATCGTGTTAGGGTTTCCTCGCCAGTTTCAATGTCCCCCTTGAAAATATTTGCGAGTGTTGTGAACATACTCATTACTATATCATAAATATATGATAAATATATTTATACTAGCCCAAGAAATAATTTCATGCGCTCTTTTACTACGCGCTTCATGGCATTACGTGCTGGTTCTAAATATTTATATGGCGAGAGTGTTGCGTCTGATTTCAATGCTTCCTCCAGTGCAGTGCGATAGCTCAAGCGCAATTCCGTACTGATATGAACAACAGAAATTCCAGCGTGAATCACTTTTCTAAAATCATCATCTGTAGAACCTGACCCACCATGCAGCACCAAAGGCACGCCAGTATATGCATGTATTGCCGCAACGCGCTCTTCATCCAAGGCAGGATCACCACCCTTAACCATACCATGGACATTCCCCACTGAAGGGGCAAGCGCATCTATTCCTGTTTCTTGTACAAAACGGAGCGCCTCTTCAGGTTTTGTCATAGTTTCTTTACTAACACCCTCAGGAACTTTTTCTTTAATATCAGAGCCTTTGCCAATAAATCCGAACTCTGCCTCAATAATACACTCTGGATGTACTTCATTTTTAAAAGCAACGACCGCGCGAGTATTTTCTATATTTTCTTCATAGGATATTTCTGCGCCATCATAAATAACCATGTCATATCCCGCCTCTATTGCCTCTTGTGCTCGCGTTACTGAATAGGTGTGATCAGCATTCAAAAAAATAGGATAGTTGTAGTGAGTTCTCATGTGTTGAATCAAAAGCGAAGCCTCAAGCATACCAACAAAATCTCGTTCGCCCTCTGACACTCCTACTATTACAGGAATTGTATCG
>CAZYBJ010000053.1:0-5362 GCA_964645325.1 uncultured Candidatus Saccharibacteria bacterium | reverse complement strand
AAACGTGACCCTTGCGGAATCACAGTACAGTCCTGGAACAATCCAATTTACGCTAAACGTATCTTGGATGTGTACCCACATCTCAAATACCTCCAGCTGTTGCCAGCCGGCTGCATTTGAAATGGTAACAGTGTCGTTCGGGTTGTTTGAAACCCCCAATGATACTATTTGCCCCTTCACGCCACTCCATGTGGCGCAAACGAACAAAACTAATGCGAGAACTGAGATAGGCTTCTTCATACTCATACTTGATTAAATTGTGAAAACTATTCTCCAGACATTGGAGAATTTCAAATCTATTCTCGCATGTATATATAATTATGTCAAGTCTATATTCACACCAAAAATACAGTATTCTATACAGGTCTTGCTCACACATGTCCAGTCATTGCACGGTCTGTTGCGATGATGAGCAGGATAGTTATTAGAAATGATGCAGAATATATTCATGTGTTTCATTACTTGGCCTATTGGGCGTGATGGAAAAGATGAATGTATAATTTAGCTTATATGGAAGCAGAAGAAATGAGTGTGATTGGTGATGGAGAAGTAGAGTTGCGTGACGCGCGTGTGTATGAGTTGGGGTATTTAATATTGCCAACTATTGGCGACGCACTGGTCCCACAACAAGTAGCAACGTTTAAAAAAATGATTGCTGATAATGGGGGAACAGAAATTGCTGAGGGTCGTCCAGAAATTATTGAGCTTGCCTACACAATGGAAAAGATTATTGATAACATCAAGCATTCGTTTGATACAGCATATTTTGGTTGGATAAAATTTGAAGTCGCACCAGAAAAGATAGAGGGTATTGCAGCGGCAGTAAACAAAGAATCACAAGTACTGCGTTCACTACTGTTCAAGACTTTGCGTGAAAATACTATGCCGGTAAAGCGCGCACCATTTAACGCACTTCATAAAAAGTCTGAAACCACTGAGTCTACAGAAGAAAGTGCAGGGGCAGTAGTAGCTCCAGCGCCAGGAGTGAGTGGGGAAGAAATTGACAAGCATATTGAAGAATTAGTTACCCCAGAAGCCTAGTGCTAGACAGAGGTTGATTCACAGCACTATTTGCGTTATAGTGTGAATAACAGTCATCACGTTGATAAGAAAAAGTCTTGTTTTATTTCAAATGAAGTTAATTAATTTACGCAGGGTATATACATACTATACGCACATAATATGGATATGCGCTGTTGTAAAAAGATAAATAATATATGTATCTTAACAAAGTATTCATAGTAGGAAATCTTACACGTGATCCAGAATTAAAGTCACTTCCCTCAGGATCAAAAGTAACCAGTTTTAGTTTGGCTACGAACAGTTATTGGAAAGATCAAAAAACGGGTGAAAGTAAAGAAGCAACAGAATTTCACAACATTGTCGTATTTGGTCGTCCAGCTGAAACTGCTGCCCAGTATTTGCGCAAGGGGGCAAGCGCGTTGGTAGAAGGGCGCATCCAAACACGTTCATGGGATGGGCAAGACGGTAAGAAAAATTACCGTACTGAAATTATCGCTGACCGTGTACAATTCGGCGGCGCACGTACAGGTGGCGCTACGGGTGGTGCCAAAGGGGAGGGTGCATCCGGAGGTGAAGATCAGACAAACATGGATGCTTCACAAATAGATGTTATTGACTATCCAGAAGATAACATCAATCCAGAAGATATTCCTTTTTAAGGTTAATTAAAATTTATTAGTAACAAAACATAAGAAAAAGCAAAATACATAAAGTCATGTACAGGTGTGTGCAGAATAGTATGGTTGAGCTTTTACTTCGAAAGATATGTCTACAAAACAATGTTATTTCAAGCAAAATGGTATCAAGTTTATTGATTACAAAGATCTAGAAACACTCCGTCGGTTCCTAACACCGAGTGCACGTATTCAGCCAGGGAAAAGAACGGGTGTATGTAGTAAGAATCAACGCATGTTATCACTTGCGGTAAAGCGCGCGCGTTACATGGGGCTCCTTGCATATATTGAAAGCTAGGACAAGAACCAAGTTTCTCGTTACAAAACAAAAAACACCCCCAACCAGAAATGGTGGGGGTGTTTTTTTGTTTTCCGTCGTTTCGGCAAGCTCAACGACCGTTCGATGTTGTGGCATGGCATAATCTTTCTCGCCGAAAAGTGGCAACCAAAATCGAATGTAGATAGCCCCCTCTATGGGAGGGGTTGGGGGAGGTCTTTATTTCTTCTCAACGCGTTCACTATACTCACCAGTTTCTACATTTACTAAAATAATATCACCCTCGTTAATGAAGAGCGGCGCATTCACATTGGCACCTGTTTCAACCGTAACTAATTTCTTGCCACCGGTTGCGGTGTCCCCACGCATATTAGGGGGAGCTTCGGTAACACGCAGTTCAACCTTCAGTGGATATTTGAGGCCAATAATATTCTCTTCCTCGTTTTCATCGGTAAAGACAAGTGCGGTAATAGGACTGTTTTCTTTTATATAGTTAATAGTACTTCCTACGACATTTGAGGGAATCACAAAACGATCCTTGGGATTTTCAGCATCGGCAAACCAATACTCGTCTTTTTTATCTTGATAATACAGATAGATGAGGGGGCGCTGGGCAAGATCTGCCTCTTCTACGGTGTCTGCTGCGTGATACGTAATTTCAATAACACGTCCACTGGTAAGACTTTTCATTTTTACTTTATTAGTGGGTTTACCCATTTGCTTGCGCGCAACGTGGGAGTCAATAACTTCCCAGGGTTCATCCTCGTGCACAATAAATTTTTTAATGCGTATTTCGTTGTAGTTGAGTGTTGCCATAAGTATATAGGTATATATTATATTTCAGCTTCCATTTTTGTTTTAATATCTTTCAAGAGTTGCGCCTTCATTTTTTTATCTTCTTTGAGGGTTGTACGTGCAGCGTCGTAGCCACGGCCGAGTTTGTGTTCTTCGCCAGTACTCGTAGTATATGAATATGATGCACCTGCTTTCAAAACAAGTTTGTATTTTTCACCCAGTGCTAATAATTCGCCCTCATGTGAAATACCCTCGTTGTAGATAATATCGAATTCTGTTTGCTTGAAGGGTGCTGCTACTTTATTCTTCACCACTTTTACGCGTGTGCGATTACCTACCACTTCTTCACCTTTTTTAATCTGTGCAATACGACGAATGTCGAGGCGTACCGAAGTATAAAACTTCAAAGCCTTGCCACCCGTTGTTGTTTCTGGATTGCCGAACATTACACCAATCTGCATGCGGATTTGATTAATGAAAATAATAATAGTTTTACTGCGACTCACAATAGCCGTTAATTTACGCAGTGCCTGAGACATGAGGCGCGCTTGCTTGCCCACGTGGTGCGCACCCATATCGCCCTCTATCTCGTCCTTGGGGGTCAGTGCCGCGACCGAGTCGACAACAATAATATCAACCTTGCCGCTGCGTACCAGCGATTCAACAATTTCTAATGCCTGCTCACCTGTATCAGGTTGAGAGATCAAGAGGTCGTCGAGGCGTACGCCCAGCTTGCGCGCATAGTCAGGATCCATGGCGTGTTCTGCATCAACAAAGGCACAGATGCCGTTTAACTTCTGTGCTTCAGCAATAGCATGGAGAGCAAGAGTTGTTTTACCCGATGATTCCGGTCCAAAGATTTCTATAATACGTCCCCGTGGAAATCCACCAACGCCAAGTGCGTGGTTCAGTCCAATAGACCCCGTAGGCACTACGCCGATGTTTACCTTGGGTTGGTCACCGAGCTTCATAATAGAACCCTCACCAAATTTCGTGCGGATCATTTTGAGAGTATCTTTCAAGGTTTCTGCAATATCTACCTTATCCTCGCGTTTTGCCACGGGTTCACCAATACTTTTATCTGCTTTTGGTTCCTTTGTTTTTTTGAGTGCCATAGACATGAGTGCGGGAATTATATTCCCGATAATTAAATTATTATTAAAAACAGTCTTCAAGAGACTTGCCTAGTATAGCATATTGTCAGGACCATTTCTTCTCTTTTTTAAACCACCCCCTCGCTCCTGTTGCTTCGATCTGCCGGAGGCAGACAACCTACAAATTTTTGTGGCATTACCGTCGTTTCGGCCTTGCTACGCTCTAGCTACGCGAAGGCGATGCAGGCTCAACGACCACTCAACGCTGTGCCACAGTACTATGGTATCGCCGAAAAGTGGCAACTAAACTCCATTTGTGTGCCACTTTTTTTAAAAGACCTCGCCCTCCGAATGGGTGGGCTTCATTCGTTCGATTTTTTTACTAAACTGATACGAAGAGTCACCCCTCTCCTGTGGAGAGGGGTTGGGGGTGAGGTCTGGTAACTTTTCGGTGACCTGATTTGTGCGGTGCCATGGGGTTTGTTGGTTGTCTGCCTCCGGCAAATCGAAGCACCAGAAATGCCACGATATCCAATGGTCGTTGACCTTGCTCCGCCGTAGTTACGCGGAAGGCGAGAGGACTGAGGGGTTTAGGGCTTCAGCCTCACGCCCCGTATTCTTGAGTAACTCGAGATCATATTCCTCAAAATTACCGTATATCTGCAACAATAGATGGGTGTGTTTTTGAAAACGATCATAGGCATCGAGGCGAATTACATTATACCCAGGAGCAACCAAGAGGGTTGTGGTAAAGGTGCCATCAATGCGTACCGGCGTATCGTTATTATTGACCACCAATCGTGCCAAGTGCTTACCCGATCCCGAGAGAGTGATAACAGGGGAGGGAGAGCTGGTGCCATCCAAGGGACTCTCTAGGTGTATGCGGGGGCCTTGGAACAGTGCCCATGTTTGATGTGTTATTAGGAGTCCTATGCCAAGTATGACAATGCCAATACCAATAATGCGAAAGAGTTTTTGTGCGTCGAATATCATACCCACACTCTAACTGAAAATCGGGGAAAAGAGAAGAAAGAATTTTTATTTTTTTAAAAGGGAAGTTTTTTTGGGTAAAAGAACGCCCTCAATCTTTCGTAGATTGAGGGCGAAGGTTCCACGCAACCCTTGCGTTAGCCCCAAATCGGGGGTGCGACTGGGGCGTTGTGGGTCGTCTTGGTGTGGGTGCTGCTGCCGGCGCTGGTGGCAGTGCAAGTAGTGGTGGGGTTTGGCGGCGCTTTTTCCCCAAACCCAAGGAGTGGGTTGGGGGTACTCCTCGCATTCACCAAATGGCCGGCGTGGCCAAAGGTGGTGGAGCTTGCCGAAACGACAGATGTCATTCCTGCGAACACAGGAATCTTTAAGCTCTATAGTGAATTAACGTAAGAAAGATAAACCATTATAAAAACCAGAGATCCACGCGTACGCGAGGATGACGATAGTTGGAATTTTTACAAAAAGTTAAACGAAGGGAAGCCCCTCTCCTTCGGAGAGGGGTCGGGCCT
>CAZYBJ010000052.1:0-5394 GCA_964645325.1 uncultured Candidatus Saccharibacteria bacterium | reverse complement strand
CTAATAAACTTACCAAGGGACGTCTCGAGGCAAAGCTACCAACAGGGATTACTTGGCTCAATCGTACTGCTCCGGCGAGTCAAAAGGTAAATTATAACACAGAATCCCGTACGATTGTGTGGGATATCGGTGACCTTGCCCCTGGTACTGGTTTTACCGCAAATCCAAAAGAGCTGTACCTACAGGTCGGCGTTACCCCATCTATATCTGACCTCGGTAATAAAATGAAATTATTAAGCGACATTGTATTTACTGCAACAGATAGTTTTACTGGCTCTGATATACGCATAACACGCCTTGAACATACCAATCAACTGAAGGGTGACAGTATAGAAAATAACGGCGCGGTTGTAGAATAAACTTGTTTGATTGGATTGTTTACGTTATTCTAGATACATATGTCTACAAATAACGACGAGCAATCATTAGAAAAAATAGTAAATCTGTGTAAACGCAGGGGCTTTGTGTTTCCTGGGTCTGATATTTACGGCGGCCTTGCAGGAACGTATGATATGGGTCCCCTGGGCGTTATGTTGAGTAATAATATTAAAGCCTCATGGATGAAAAAATTTGTAGATTCTCGCGATGATATGTATCCCCTCGACGCCTCCATTGTCATGAACAGTGATGTCTGGCGGGCAAGTGGTCATGTGGATACGTTTACTGATCCATTGGTAGAAGATTTAAAAACACATAAACGCTACCGAGCGGATCATTTACTTGAAGAAGCTGGGGTCAATCCGCTTGGTATGAGTCTGGAACAAATGACTGAAGCCCTACGAAAAAATAAAGTAAAAAGTCCTGATGGCAATGATATTAGTGATGTGCGTTCTTTTAACATGATGCTTGCTACAAAAGTGGGTGCATCTGATGAATCGGCAAATGAAACGTATTTGCGTCCAGAAACAGCGCAGGGAATTTTTGTAAATTTTAAAAATATTATTGATGCTTTTCATCCCAAGTTGCCATTTGGTATTGCGCAAATCGGTAAGGCTTTTCGCAATGAAATTACGCCACGCAATTTTTTGTTTCGTGTGCGTGAATTTGAACAAATGGAAATCGAATACTTTGTGCATCCTGATGATTCTGATGCCCAGTTTGAATATTGGAAAAAAGAAATTCCGGAATGGCTTGCCTCTATTGGACTCGATATGAACAAGGTTGTTGATCTCGAAATAGACAAGGCAGATCTCGCGCACTATTCGCGCGGTACGGTTGATTTTGAATTTATTTTTCCCTTTGGTCAGAAAGAATTGTACGGACTTGCGAATAGAGGCGATTATGATCTAGTGAAGCACAGCGAGACAAGCGGCGTGCAACTGGACTACACTGATCCGCAAACGAACGAGCGATTTTTTCCTCACATTATAGAGCCTTCTGTTGGATTGGGTCGTGTATTTCTTGCGCTCTTGTTGAGCGTCTATAAAGAAGAAAAGTTGTCCGAGGAAGACACGCGGAGTTATTTGGCTCTACCTCCACACATGGCGCCATACAAGGTTGCGGTATCACCACTCTTAAAAAACAAACCAGAACTGGTTGAGCGTGCACGTCACATTTATCGTGCCTTGAAAGATGCATTAGGTAATGTTGCATGGGATGATAATGGCAATATTGGTAAGCGTTATCGCCGACAAGATGAAATTGGTACGCCCTATTGTGTGGTCATTGATTTTGATACGTTGGAAACTGATGACTGTGTGAGTGTGCGTCATCGCGATACGATGGAACAAGAGCGTGTAAAAGCTGATAATATTGTTGGGTATATACAAGGGAAGATGGAGTAGAAGTTTTTTAAAAACAAAAACTTTTTATGCTAAACTACTCTGTATGAAACATAAACTCACTTACTTGCCCAATAGATTATCTGTTATGACGGTTGAAATGCCCGACAGTCAGACTGCGACCGTTATGATACTTGTCCGTACGGGAAGTAAATATGAAAAGAAAGAATTTTCAGGTATCTCACACTTCTTGGAACATATGTGTTTCAAGGGCACACACACACGAACGGGTAAAGACATTATGCGTTATTTGGACGGGTTGGGTGCTGAATCAAATGCGTTTACAGGTCATGAAGTTACTGGTTATTATGCCAAGGGTAGATACGTGCATTGGAAAAGTTTTTTAGAAGTTATAAGCGATATTTATGTCTCCTCAACATTTCCAGAAACAGAAATAGAAAAAGAGCGTGGCGTCATTATGGGCGAGATAGATATGTATGCTGATAATCCTATACAGCAAGTATATCCTGATTGGATGGCATTGTTGTACCCAGATCAACCAGCAGGGAGACCCATTTTGGGGCCCAAAGAAAATATCAAACGTTTTACTCGACAGGATTTACTTGCGTATCGGGCCCAGCATTACGGTGCTGAAAAAACAACCTTGGTGATTGCAGGAAAGGTAAAACATGCCGAGGTGGTGCGTGAAGCAAAGAAGTTTCTCGGTGCTCTGCATACCAAGAGTCGCCCAGCACAAAAGGCAGCGGTAAAGGAAAGGCAACAAACTCCGGCCCTTTCTGTACGAACCAAGAAAACCGATCAGGTGCATATTATGCTCGGGGTACGCAGTTACGCACGTACTCACCCTGATCGTGCCGTGGTGTCGCTCCTCGCTGCAATTTTAGGGAGCGGTTCGAGTTCACGTTTGTTCGAGCGATTGCGTGAAGACATGGGTGCAGGATATTACGTTTCAGCAGGGAACAGTACGTATACGGATCACGGATATATGGCGGTGCGTACAGGAACCAGTCCCGAGCGTGTAGCTGAAGTTATGAGAGCCCTTAAAGAAGAAATGAAACGACTCATTACTGAGCCCGTATCTGAAATAGAACTCAATAAAGTAAAAGAATATGTTATTGGTAATGCGACTATGGCATTGGAATCATCCGATGAGTGGGCAGATTTCTTTTCCAGTCAGTATGTGTTGGGGGGTCCTATAGAAACCCTCGCAGAACAAATTGCAGAACTAAAAAAAATACAGGCAAAAGATATTATGCGTGTTGCCAAGAAGATTTTTAATAATAAACACTTAAACTGCGTTATTGTGGGGCCAGTACAAAAAACAAGGGCATTGACGCAATTGATCGAGTTATAAGGTTACTTTTATTCTGTATTTTTGCTACTATAGAGTTTATATGAATACGAATCAACCCATACCCACGCCTACCGTGGAACAAAGAAAGATCTCGTGGTCTACAACCAGTATTATTATGACCCTTGCTATAATGTTAGTTGCCTATGGATTGTGGCAGGTGCGAGGACTCATTCTTGTTATTTTGACCGCAACGGTGGTCGCTACGTTTATTACGGGTATTACTCGTTCTATAACCCACCGTCGTATTCCACGGGTGTTGGTGGTGATTACGATGTATTTCTTGATCTTTTTTGTTGTTGGGGGACTCATGTATCTTTTCGTTCCTGTGTTTATTGATGAAATAGGGCAGTTAAGTTATTTGTTGCCAGCAGATAATTCATTTCTTACAGAAACAATTGATACGGTCAAGAAGGCAGCCACAGGGTTTAATCAGGGGCTTACACCCACTTCTATTTTGTCGGGAATACAAGATTCTTTTGGTGGGTCTTCGGGTATAGGAATTTTTCGTGCGATCAGCACTGCTTTTGGTGGTATTATTAATTTAGTATTAGTAGTAGTCATTTCTTTCTATCTTTCTATAGAAGATAATGGTATCGAGCGTTTTGTGCGCGCCGTAACCCCTATTCGGTACGAGGATTATGCGGTTTCCCTTTGGCGTCGTACCGAACAAAAGATAGCACTCTGGTTCAAGGGACAACTACTCTTGGCATGTATTCTCGCCCTACTTACCTATCTGGGCCTTACTCTTTTTGACGTACCCTATGCTTTCATACTTTCAGTTTTGGCTGGTGTGATGGGACTGATTCCCTTTGGTATTTTCTTTGCGGGTATGGTTGCGTTAATTATTGCTTTCTCAGCTGGCGGATTCAAGTTAATGGCAATGGTATTTCTCTGGTATACACTTTTGCAGCAACTCGAGGCTTATGTACTGCAGCCACAAATTATGCGTCGTGTAACGGGCGTGCCCTCTATTATTATTCTGTTATCTATTATTATTTTTTCAAGTTTACTGGGATTTGCAGGTTTAATATTAGCAATCCCCTGCGCTGTATTTTTCATGGAAATTAATAAAGATAACGAAGAGCGTAAAAAAAATGAAATAACCGCAGTAGCAGAGGAGTTAGGAATTATCACTGAAATAAAAGCGTAACTCTATATGTCTAATCATAATAAAAATTTATATATCACAACAACTTTGCCGTACGTGAACGCTGATCCTCATGTGGGTTTTGCTCTAGAAATCATTCGTGCTGATAGTATGGTGCGCATCAAGCGCGCATTGGGATATAAGGTATTTTTTAACACGGGTACGGATGAGCATGGAAGTAAAATTTATGAAAAAGCGGAAGAAGCGGGTGTTCCTGTTCAAGAATATGTGAATAGTTATGCAGTGCGTTTCCGCAATCTCAAAAACGCATTAGGACTTGTTGATGATATGCATTTTATTCGCACTACTGATGAAAAGCATGTCTTGGCAGCGCAAGAATTTTGGCGTCGCGTTGATGCTCGTGGCTTTATATATAAAAAGAATTATCAAGCAAAATACTGTGTGGGGTGTGAGCTTGAAAAAACTGATTCCGAGTTGGTTGAGGGCAAATGTCCGGTACACCCCAATAAAGAACTTACCCTAGTAGACGAAGAAAATTATTTTTTTAAGTTTAGTGCTTTTGGTGAAAAGTTACTAAATCTTTATAACACACATCCCTACTTTGTTTTGCCTGACTTTCGCTTGAACGAGATACGTAGTTTTGTGGAGGGGGGATTACAAGATTTTTCTATTTCTCGTCTAAAAAGTAAAATGCCGTGGGGCGTTCCCGTACCCAATGATGAAAATCAAGTTATGTATGTGTGGTTTGATGCATTGGTAAATTATATTTCTACCCTTGATTGGCCCAACGAAGGACTAGACTCTGGCTTTCATAATTTTTGGGAAAACGGCACACCACTACAACTCTGTGGTAAAGATAATTTGCGTCAACAATCTGCCATGTGGCAGGCGATGCTACTGGCGGCTGATCTGCCACCGACACATCAGATTATGGTTGGAGGTTTTATTAATTCAGGTGGACAAAAAATGAGTAAATCTCTCGGCAACGTCATTAATCCCTATGCTCTGATAGAAGAATACGCCGGCGTTACTGAGTATGCGAGTGATGTGGTGCGGTATTACTTGATGCGCCACGTGCATCCTTATGATGATTCAGACATGACATTAGAAAAATTTAAAGAAGTGTACAATGCAAATCTTGCCAACGGCTTGGGAAATCTCGTAAGTAGGTTGATGAATATGGTGGTGAG
>CAZYBJ010000051.1:0-5544 GCA_964645325.1 uncultured Candidatus Saccharibacteria bacterium | reverse complement strand
AAAACCTTTTTGTTTCGCCTCTGTTTTGATGGTTGGATTATGCAAGAGCTGATTAATAGTCACGAGATTCATAAAAAATATCATGAGCTCTGCAATTTCAGGAACCATAGACTGCACAAAGATATGGGTCTTCTTTGGATCCACACCCACCGCAAGATTATCGAGAACAACCTCGAGTAAATTATCTCTCACCTTTTGTGGATTTTCTGCATTATCAGTAAGCGCTTGAATATCAGCCACCATATAAAAACAGGTGTCATACATATCCTGCATTTTTACACGATTTTTGAGCGATCCTACATAGTGCCCCAAGTGTAGTGGCCCCGTAGGACGATCCCCTGTCAGCATGATAGAGGCGTATTCTTTTGTAATTTCTGAATGTGTCATATATAAAAAATTATAGCATATTCTCTTCTACTCCCTTCTCCTAATTTTTCTTTTCTTCGCGTACAAGCTTACCGTCCTCCATAATCAAAATTCTATCACAATCACGCGCATATTCTTTCTCGTGCGTTACCATAATAATCGTCTGACCTGCCTGATGCAGCTCGATCAGTACGTCTAACACTGACTGCGCTGAGGCAGTATCGAGATTAGCCGTAGGTTCATCAGCAAAGAGAATTGTGGGTTTTTGTGCCACTGCACGTGCAATAGAAACACGTTGCTGTTCCCCACCTGACAACTGACTAGGATAATTATCTAATCGATGACCAAGACCAATGCGTGCAAGTGCCTCTGTAGCAAGTGCGCGCGCTGAACTACGCGACATACCCATCATGAGTGAGGGTATCATGACATTTTCACAGGCAGTAAGTTCTGGAATCAAGGCATATTCTTGAAAAACATATCCTAACTGTGTGAGTCGATACTGAGTTCTTTCTCGATCAGAAAGTTCTACAATATTAATTCCGTTTATATGAATAGATCCAGAGGTAGGCACATCAAGCAAGCTTATCTGATAGAGAAAAGTCGATTTACCAGCACCAGATTTACCCATAATAGCAATGAACTCGCCATCGAGAATAGTGGCCGTCACACCCCTTAATACATGAGTTTCGACACTGCCATTGGTATATGTTTTTGTAATATCTTTTATTTCTATCATACAACTTTAATTTTAACGCCCTAAAATACTATCAAGAGTATTTTTACGTACAATGAGCCATGCAGGGATAAGTCCGGCACACAGAGTTACTATTAATAATATTATTAATTTAACAATTGTTCCACCCAGTGGCGCAACGAGAATTCCATCACTAAAAGGAAAATCTAAGGGGTGTTTCTGGAAAAGAGGCACTAATAATCCATAGGTAATAAATAAACCAAGTGCCGAACCTATTAATGCATAGTACAGTGCCTGCATAACATAGGCAAAGCGAATGGCGAGACCGCGCACACCAATAGCCTTCAAAATACCTATATATTTTCTACGCGTAACGGCGTTAATATAAATAACTATAAAAATAGTAATAGAGGCAACAACAAGTCCAATACTGCCAATAACATTTCCCAAAATAGAAAAGGTGATCTTTATATTATCTAAAAAGCGTGGAATAGCCTCTGCCGCTGTTTGTATTTTTGCATATCGATCAAAACCACTTCTACTTAGGGCGCCTGTAATTTGTCCAGCCTCACCCTCAGGAGACTTTTGTATAGCAATTTCATTTGCGTTCATGGTAGTGCGACCCGTCAGTCTACGAAAATCATTATCTGTCATAAAAACACGAACAGATACTTCGTCTACTTTACTTTTCACAATACCCTTTACAATAAATTCTTGCGTTCGAGTATTCCCTCCTGTTGCACCGTCAGAGGTAGTTATCTGTCCCATATTCATTGCTTGTCCTGAACCCTGTACCGTAAGTTTTACTTTAGTTCCAGGATAAATATCTTTCAAGGGTTCAAAAAGATCGCTAAAAGGTGAAAAACGCTCTACTAAGGTTGCACCAATAACAATATAACCGCTTTCGCTTTGATCTAAAAATTCACCCTCAATAATACGTTCGGAAAGTTGAGTAACCGCATCTTCACGTTCAATATCAATACCCACAAAAGAAGTGCTTACCGTATTCGCCAACGATGCAAAATCTCTACGTGTTTGATAGTTTGCTTCAACCGTTCCCCCACTTACCAAGCGCGTACTGTAATTTTCTACAAAAGGAAACGTATCGAGCGTACGTACCAATGACTGAGTATTTTCTATATATGATTCATTCGGTAACTCACTCACCAAAACATCACCGGAATATTGTTGTTGATTTGCCTGGATACTCCCTTCGATTAAACCTACCAAAATACCCGAGATAGCAACCAGATTCAAAAAGGTCAACATCATAATAGAAATGATTAAAAGTGTTGTACCTATCTTGGCTCTACGAATTTGACGTATACCCAAAAAATAGCCTACGCGCAGTGATGTGATAAACGTGCTTATCATACTTAGTACCTATTATTCTTGAGGGGTTTCGCTACCAATAATTTTATCACCTTCAACAAGTCCTTCTTTTATTTCAACATATCCATCACTACCACGTAGTCCAGTAGTAACGAGGCGTTCTTCAATTTCATCATCAGCGGTGATTACGGATACAGATGTTGTTTTTTTCTTTTGTTGTAATGCATATGTAGGAACCGCAATAACATTTTCAATACGCTGTGTTTCAATAGTTGCACGCGCACTCATACCCGAACGAATGCGTTCATCAGCGTCTGTAATACTCACGGTAGTTTCATAAATTGGAACACCGTCACTATACGTCTCGACAGGAGCAATCTTTTCAATAACCCCCTCCCACGCTACATCAGCATAGGCGTCGAGGGTAATGAGTACAGGATCCCCCAAGGCAACTTTTGCAATATCAATTTCTGGAACACTCAGCACAATTTCAAATTTCTTTTCTCCTACCAAGGTCATAGCAACTTCTCCACTTTGTACATTTTCACCTTTTTCAAAAATAATACCTCCAACCGTACCCGCAAAGGGCGCTGTAATAACTCCTTCGTTAATCTGCGCATTGAGAGAACGCACACGTGCCTCTGCCTGATTAATCATTGCCTTTGTGCGCACAGACATATTTTCTGATTCATTACCAAGAACCCTATCACGAGCAGCCAAAGCCTGATTATAGGCTGATTGCAAACGAACAAACTGACTACTGCGTTTATTAGGCACGGGGACAACCCACTCGCTGTTTGAATAGCGAGTTTCATCATCAAATTGTATGTATAAACCTTGTGTACCCAATGGCGCTGGTGCATCAATCCACGCAGTTCCCCTACCTGATTCTATGCCCGAATAACGATAGGAATATCCCGAATCAGCACTGGAATCATAAATTTCAATACGATATTCACCCTCATCCTTACCCTTATAAAAACCAGAGATAGTTGGAGGCACCACATTAGACTGCTGAAGAACAGCATAAGCCTCTAGACCAGTAGCGAGCATTTCTTGATATGCGTCCGCAACCAAGGTATCTTGTTCGAGGCGATTTGTCGCAGCATCGGCCTGCGCAATTGCGAGCGCCGCAAGGGCATCTTCACGTTGGGCATAGAGTGAACCCATTTCCAAAGTAGCGAGCGTTGCGCCCTTTTTAACCTTCATACCCTCACGTACAGCAAGTGATGCGATACGACCACTTGCATTAAAAGCAAGCTCCGCACGATCGCTCGTACGTACGCGACCCGTAATAGATACTGATTCAACAACCGTATGACGCCCCACCGTAAGAGATTCGGATACGTCATATTGCTTTGGTTTGGTTACTATTATTACAATAATCAAAACAAGAATTATGCCACCAGTCAAACCCCAAAAAAGTTGTTTTTTGTATTGTTTATATTTTTCGCGAAAATTAATGTTAACCATATTTTAAATTATTTTAATACTAGAAGACTTATAAAGTGCATTATATCATTATATTTTATGATATACTATGTGTACATATTTTTATGGCAGAACTTATACGTATAGAAAAATATCTTACCGAACAAGGCCTGTGTTCACGTCGCGAGGCACAAGCACTGATTAAGGCAGGACTGGTCTTTATCAATGGCAAGGCAATGCGTGCAACGGGGATCAAAATAGACCCTGCTCAAGATCGTGTTCAACTTCATGCAGAGGCCAAGAAAATGAGCAATCAAAGGGAAACTATTCTTATTTATAAACCACGAGGTGTCGTTTCATCAAAAGATACCGACGAGGGTGTACGCACGGTATTTGATATATTCCCTCAGTATCACCATCTCAATACGGTGGGGCGTCTCGATAAAGAATCAGAAGGATTATTGCTACTTTCTAATGATGGACTGATTACGAAGGCTATTACGGGTAAAGATCATCTCATAGAAAAAGAATATATTGTTGTGGTACGCGAAGATGTATTGCCAGTGTACATAAAGAAAATGTCTGAGGGTATGAAACTCGCCGATGGTATGACTTTGCCCGCATATGCCGAACGGATTGATAAACACACCTTTTCTATTGCACTACGCGAAGGTCGCAAACATCAGATCAGGCGCATGGCAAATGCATGCAAGCTAACTATCCTGTCGCTGAAACGTGTACGTATTGGAAACCTTCTTCTAAAAAATATAAAGGCTGGTCAGTCACGCCCACTGACTGAAAAAGAAATCGTGCAACTAAAAAACACTCTTGCCTAGTAACTTTTAACTTTAGGAGTTTTTATTTATTTTCTTACTTGCCAGCCAGTATCGAGCCATTGTTGTAATTTTTTAATCTTTACTTCTTTTACTTCGCCGCCCTTTACTATGATAACTTTATTTGTTTCTGCTTCTGTTTCTGTAAGAGAATCTGGAATATTTTGTGAAGGCTGTATTTCTGCCTGCTGAATAGCTGCCACATCTAAGCGTTGTAACATATCACTGAGCTCAAGAACAAAGGTTTGTTCCAGCTCTTGAAATAGGCGTGAACTTTCACGCTTATATTCAACAATGGGCTCACGCTGACCATAGGCGCGCAGATTCACTGACTGTCGAGCATCACTCATTACTTCAAGATGCTCCATCCATAAACGATCTATGCTATATAAACTTAATTCTTTTAAAAGAGTTGAGAAAGTTTCTTCACCTAACTGTGTTCTTTTTTCTGCGATAATTTCTATTTGTTCTGGTTCACTTGCATCTATAATTTTTTGATACAGCTCGTCCCTAAACACATTATCATCAAAAAGTATTTTGCGACGACGTTCATAGATTAAATTACGGTGATAGGATAAGACGTCATCATATTCCAAAACATGTTTACGTGCATCAAAATGAAAGCCCTCTATCTTTTCCTGTGCTTTTTCTAACTGACGTGAAATAAATGAATTCTGTATAGGCACATCTTCAGGCATGCCAAGAGCGCGCACCATGCCTTTAATTTTATCTGATCCAAATACTTTCATGAGAGGATCTTCAAGTGAGACGAAAAATTGTGTTGTTCCTGGGTCACCCTGACGACCAGAACGACCACGTAACTGATCATCAATACGACGAGCCTCGTGACGTTCAGTACCAATAACATACAACCCACCTAAATCT
>CAZYBJ010000050.1:394-5604 GCA_964645325.1 uncultured Candidatus Saccharibacteria bacterium | reverse complement strand
CTCCTCATTGCAGGTATTTTATTACAACGCAGTGGCGACGGTATTGAGGGCGCCCTTGGCGGTGGCAGTAGTTCTGAATCAGTACGTTCTACACGACGTGGTTTTGAAAGCTTTACTTTTCAAGCAACCATTATCTTGACCGTTGCCTTTACTGTTATCAGCGTGATGCAAATTCTTCTTTAATCTAATCTAATCTGATTAATTATTTATAATCATAGATAATTTTAAAGCTATAGTAACTACTTAACATACTAACTTAAGAGAAAAGAGTACTACGTTCATGAATTCATTTTTAAATTTAAAGTCATTTTTCCATACTCTTACGGCACGTATTCGCGATTTTTCTGTACAAGAGCGTTTTTTCTTTACGGTGTTTGTTATTATTTTTTTAAGTACGAGCTTTATATTTCTTGTACGTCTTTCTACACTTCATACAGAAAAGTTACCCGCCTATGGCGGAACGCTACGTGAAGGCGCGGTAGGTGTGCCACGTTTTATAAATCCCCTTTTTGCCCAAGAAAATACAGAATTAGATTTAACACGCCTTATTTATTCAGGATTGCTACGAAAAATAGATGAGGGAAAATATATTCCCGATCTTGCAGAGTCTTATACTCTTTCACCTGATGGTAAGGTTTACACATTTATTTTACAAGAAAATATTCGTTTTCATAATAATGCAAAAATAACCACTGACGATGTGTTATTTACTACAGAAACCATTGCTGATCCCAAATTCAAAAGTCCATTGGCCGTAAACTGGCAAGGAGTAGTGGTTAAGAAAGTAGACGCACGTACCATTACCTTTACCCTCAGTCAGCCCTTTGCTGGATTTTTAGATAGTTTGACCGTGGGAATTTTACCAAAAAATATTTGGAGCAGTTCTGATGCTAATAGCATTATTTATGACGAGCATAACATTGATCCTATTGGATCTGGTCCCTATTATGTTGCTCGTATTCAAAAAAACAAAGACGGTTCACCAAAAGTATATATATTAAGATCATTTAAAAAATTCACCCTGGGCAAGCCATCTATTGCAAAAATTAAATATACGTTATTTGCCGACGACGAAGAACTTGCAACGGCATTTGAATCAGATTTTATTGACAGTGCGCACTCACTTATACATCTCGATCGCATAAACACTCGCCAAAAAGAAACGGTGAGTCGTCCTCTGACTCGTATGTTCGGGCTTTTCTTTAATGCCGAGAAAAAAAATCCGCTCCTGAGTCCACATGGAGTAAATATACTGGAATCTATGATTGATAAGGATCTTCTCATACACAACGTATATGGTGGTTACGCGCACCCTCTTTCTTCTGCAATTCCTTTGTTTATCCTCCCTGATCAAAAAAATGCATACGATCCAGAACGTGCTCGATCCCTCATGCAGGCGGCTGGCTGGACATACGACAACGCTTCGGGTATACTACGGGAGTCATCTGATAGTGCCTCTGGCGCTTTATCACTCTCTCTTGCAACAGGAAATGCACCTTATCTTCTTGCAACAGCCGAGCATATTAAAAATCAACTGGAACGATTTGGCATTCGCGTAACGATTACTCCCTATGACAGCGAGACGTTAACCGAAACAGTTCTTCGAAAACGTGATTTTGATGTATTACTGTTTGGTCAAAGTTTTCAGCATGACACAGCATTGTATGCCTTTTGGCATTCATCGCAACGCACCTATCCTGGGTTGAATATTACTCAGTATATTAATACAAAAACAGATGATCTGTTAGAGCGTGCACGTAAAGAATCAAATCAAGAACTACGTTTTGACGACTATCGAACTTTTAATCAGGTTATTATGCAAGATACACCCGCACTGTTTCTGTATAGTCCAGATTTTATCTATAGCGTACCGAAAGAGCTTTCTCTTACCCTGTCCGAGTACCTTGCACAACCACAAGATCGTTTTAATCGTATTTATACTTGGCATATACGATCACATACCGTTTGGAAATCATTATTAAAAAAATAAATTATAAATTACATGAACTCATCAACTACACCCCCTATACCACCTCAACAACCTTCAGAAAAACCTCGTGGGCCTTTTCGTCCTGTGCACAAACAACCTGTAACACGTACCTATAAAAATTTTAATAAAACAACGGGGACGGGACAACAACCTGCCCGTCTTCCCTATGCTGGTTCAAAACCACATTTTTCAAGTACCGCTCCTCGCCCTCATCATACACACAAAGCTCCCCACACCGGAACTGGCACAACTACTCGTACTGATGGAAAAAATTTTCCTCACAAAAGTAAGTCCTCTTCTTCACACGGCAATAAACGTGGCTCGTCTGCGACACATCGTGCTATTCAAAAGTTAAAAAAAGATTATGTATATTCATTAGAAGTGAGCGAGCGCCAACAACAAACTATAGAATCTATTCCACCTCTCAACGATGGTGATATTCGTGTGGTACCCGTATGTGGTACTGAATGGGTAGGTACCAACATGACTTTTGTAGAATATAAAGACGAAATTGTTATCATAGATGCCGGTTTTGGATTCGGTAATCCTGACACTCCTGGCATTGAATATACCGTGCCTAATGTTGCCTATTTAAAAAACAACAGACACAAAATTAAAGCCATGGTAATCACCCACGGTCACCTCGACCACGTAGGAGGTATTCCCTATGTTATAGAGGATCTTGGTTTTCCGCCTATTTATACCCGTGAATTCGGTGGTATTTTCATACAGAAAAAAATGGAGGAATTTCCCCAAATTAAAGAACAGGTAAAAATAGAAATAGTAGATGCTGAAACTAACTATCTACCTATTTCAGAACACTTTAAAGTAAAATTCTTCGGACTTACTCACTCTATTCCTGACTCTTCTGGTGTTATTGTGCAAACACCCTTAGGTGGCATTGTCAGTACGGGAGATGTGCGCGTAGAGAGTCATAATGGCATTCCTATTCCCGAAGAAGTTGCCCAGTATGATTTTTTTGAAAATGAAAACATCCTGTTGCTTCTTATGGATTCAACAAACATTGATCGTCCAGGATGGTCAGTCAGTGAAGAGGATGTACAGAAAACTATTGATGGCATTATCAAGGATACTAACGGGCGTCTCTTCGTTGCAGCTTTTTCTTCACAAGTAGAGCGCTTGATGAGTTTTATGAAAAGTGCCCACAAACATGGAAAATATATTGCCTTTGAGGGACGGTCTATTATTTCAAACATGGCGATTGCCGAACAACTTGGCCTCGCTGATTTTTCCCATGTTATTCCTATTGCACAAATAGATGAATACCCACCCAACAAAGTAGTAGTGGTTATTACGGGTTCTCAAGGTGAAGAATTCTCAGCACTCAATCGCGCAGCCAACGGTACTCATAAAAGTATTAAATTTAATCCCTCTGATACTATCGTGCTTTCCTCATCTATCGTGCCTGGTAATGGGTATAACGTTACCCAAATGAAAAATGACCTGTATAAGGGCAGTTACAAAATTATTGCCCACACCGATGATAAAGTACACGCCTCGGGACACGGTAACCGTGAAGAGCTGAAATGGATTCATGGACGTATTCCCTACAAATTCTTTATGCCTGTTCACGGCGAGCCCTACATGATTCGCATGCATACAAAAATGGCTATTGAGGAACTTGGTCTTGATAAAAATGCTATTGTTATTCCCGAAAACGGTAGTATTGCCGAGATACGCAATAACGGCACCGAGATTATAAAACTAGAAGAGAAAATTCCTGCAGAAATAGTAGTAGTTGATGGCTCCTACTATGGACCCCTGCATAAAGTAGTTATGGATGATCGCAAAGCCCTTGCTGATGATGGTATGTTTGTTGTTGTCGTTTCTATAGATACCAAAACGGGCAAGTTAAAAAAGTCTCCTGATATTATTTCACGTGGTTTCGTCTATTTGCGCGAATCAAAAGATCTCCTCAATAAAGTGCGTTTGCTCGTAAAGCGGAGTGTCGAACTTCATATCAAAGACAAAAATAATCAAGTAGAATTTGAAGATATTAAAAATCTAGTAACAGAAAAAGTAAGCAAGTTCCTACTCCAAGACACCCACAAAGAACCTATTGTTATTCCCGTAGTACTCGGCGTGTAACTATTCTATTCATCTCATGAGATCAGAGTGTTATGCAATTACGTGAACGATTTAAAAAAAATCCTTTATTGAGTATCTATCTCGCTGTCTTTTTCTTTTCAGTACACAGTGCTTTTACCAGCTACATTAACTCTTCATTTTTGAGCGAAGGGCGTGGATTATCAGAATCAAAAGTAGGACTACTCTATACCCTGGGTTCGTGTATTACCTTGATCATCCTCATGGGTCTGCCTAAACTTACTCAAAAAGTATCTCTGAAAAAGTTGCTTATACTCACGGTAACTTTTCTGATTATACTCTTAACAGGGTTAATAGTTATTCAAAATAATCCTTTTGTTACTGGCTTACTTTTTATACTGTATCTTGCAAGCTCTTCAGGAATATTTTTCTTGAACGATATTTTTGTCGAGCATTACACCAGTAATAACTCCACAGGAAAAATTCGTGGGATATTTTTCACGGTAATAAACTTAGCGTGGGTAGTTTCCCCATTCTTGGCCGGTATCATCGCCCAAAGTAATTCTGGTTTTCAACTGATCTATATGATCGCACTGGTGCTCATGATACTGACACTCATTATAACTACCCTGTACTATAAACAAATAGACCGTACAAAAACAATTTCTATTCCCTTACTCACCACCATAAAAAGTTTTTTCAAAAATCTTGCCCTACGTAGAATATTTATCACCAGCTTCATACTGCAACTTTTTTATGCCGTAATGATCATTTACAGCCCTATCTATTTGCATCAAGTTATGGGGCTCTCGTGGACTCATATTGGGCTTGCTTTTACCTGTATGTTGACGGCCTTCGTACTCTTCCAGATTCCCTTGGGTCGCCTCGCTGATACAAAATATGGCGAGAAAGAAATTCTTTCAGGGGGCTTAATTATAATGACAGTCATGACGTATGTATTTGCGCACATCAACACATCCCATTGGTATATTTGGGCATTGGTATTATTCGGGACACGTGTGGGGGCTGCTGCTGTAGAAATCATGTGTGAGAGTTATTTTTTCAAACAAATAAACGATGCAGAACATGGCTCCATAGCTCTTTTTAGGAGTAGTTCCCCACTCGCCTATATCCTCGCGCCCCTCGTTATTTC
>CAZYBJ010000050.1:0-384 GCA_964645325.1 uncultured Candidatus Saccharibacteria bacterium | reverse complement strand
CTTAACACTCGACATGATCACCTATCAACATGTCTTTATACTCCTCGCTGTCTGTGTAGGACTTGGGCTGTTTGTTTCAATGAGGATGGTGGATACGAAATAGAAGAAAATTATTTTATCTCACCTGATACGTTTCTAAATCCATATTGTATAATTTTCTGGTGTCAATCTACCGATTGGCTAAAACCTATTTTACGACAAAAGATTGAAAACGAGAACCGCACAAGCCCCGACGTTTGCCAGCCAAAGGCTGACCCGCCCCGCCAGCCCTGACTTTTGCATTTTTTGATGTCCCCCCGCCGAATTTCTTTTTTGAATTAGGAAAAAGTCAGGTCTGTCGGGTCGGCTGCGCTGGAAGCGCAGAAACGGCGTGGCGCGGTGGCT
>CAZYBJ010000049.1:0-6057 GCA_964645325.1 uncultured Candidatus Saccharibacteria bacterium | reverse complement strand
TGCACCATCTGTATATCCTACATAGGGCACATCATTTGAATCTATGGCAAGTGATATGTAATCAGCAGTTCCCGCAGAAAAACCTACAGTTCCAACATCTACCCAGTTGGTGCCATCAAATTTCATAACCGTTGCTTTATCGTTATTAAAGTCATCCCAATAGGAAACATAGGGCGCATTATTTGAATCTATAGCAAGTGATGTATAGAAAACGCTTCCGGCAGAAAATCCTGCGGTGCCTACGTTAACCCAGTTCGTACCGTCGAATTTCATGATGGTTGCTTTGTTACTATTTATAAAATCTCGATAGCCTATATACGGTACATCATTTGAATCTATGGCAAGTGATGTATATGATGCGTGTCCTACAGAAAATCCTGCAGTACCTACGTTTACCCAGTTGTTGCCATCGAAAGTCATGACCGTTGCTTTACTACTAGTTGCACCATCTTGATAGCCTATATACGGTACATCATTTGAATCTATGGCGAGTGATATATAATTAGCAAATGCGGCAGAAAATCCTGCAGTACCTACGTTTACCCAGTTGTTGCCATCGAAAGTCATGACCGTTGCCTTGTTACTGTTTGCAAGATCAGTATATGCAATATAAGGTACATCATTTGAATCTATGGCAAGTGATGGGGCGCTAATAGATCCTGCAGAAAATCCGGCGCTACCAACCGTTACCCAGTTTGTACCGTCGAATTTCATAACCGTTGCCTTACTACTACCATCTTGATAGCCTACATACAGCATATTATTTGAATCTATTGCAAGTGATGGAAAGGTAGCAGTTCCTGCAGAAAATCCTGCAATGCCTACATCTACCCAGTTGGTGCCATCGAATTTCATAACCGTTGCATTGAAACTATTTCCAGCATCTCTATAGGCTATATACGGCACATCATTTGAATCTATAGCGAGCGATGTATAATCAGCCTGTCCAGCAGAAAATCCTGCAGTTCCTACTACCTGCCAATCACTAACAGCAAATGCCTGAAAAGGCATGATGATAGAGGCTATAATAAATATTCCGAGTCCTGCAGTTATTTTTTTAAGTAATGAATTCATATATAATTTGTTGAAAATTGTGTTTAATACCTCATTTCTTGATAATAATACTAATTCTACAGAATTTTTATGATATTACAAGGGGGGTGCTTGCTTTTCAAGCATTATTTATTTTACTCACCCAGTAATGTCTGTATGTCATCTGATTCTAAATCTCTCGTAAATTGCCCTACTTCTTGTCCATTTTTGTTCAGTAATACATATGTATTAGCATGCATAATATTAAACTTTTTAAGCATAACTTTTTGAGGATCAAAAATCAGGGGAAATAATATATCTGCCTCGTGTGCATATGCCCTAACGAGTGATTTTGGTTCTTGCATATTTACACCAACAATATCTATATCGTTTTGATAAATTTGATAAAGTTTATTTGTTGCCAGTAGTGAAGCTCTACATGATTGACACCACGATGCCCAAAAAACAAGAATTGTTGGTTTGGCATTTTCTTGATTACTATTATCATGAGTAAATGGGAAGGAAAATTCTTCACCGCTTGTTGTAATAAAAGATTGATGTTTTTCAAATTCCGTAGAAGAAACAAGGTCGGATTTTGCCATCCGCAAAAAATATATACTCATAGCAACAGCAACAAGAATAAGTGAAACAAAAATAATATAATTTTTCTTAACCATACTAAGCATAGTTATATATGAGATGAATAAAAAAAGCTAGAGGATTTTTTATATTTTAAATTCTAAAGATTCTAAAATGTAGCGTTCAATGATATACTTTTGAAATGAAAAAATATGTAGTATTCATTATTTTTTGGAGTCTGCTCTCTATAGTCCCTGTGACCCTTACTGCGCAGACTATTGAAATGCCCGTAGATACCGTATATCAGGCGAAAGTTACTGATATTACACGCGACGTTGTTGAAACTATTCCTAATCAAGAAGAACGCCGTATTCAAGATATTACCGCAATCATAACCAAGGGCGATAGAAAGGGAGAGATCGTTACCTTTACTAATGATTTCTTTTATCTTAAAAAAGGTTCGAGGTTTTTTCTCTTGGAATCCCATCATCCCTATCGCATGCCCTCGGTTACCTACATGGTGTCGGATCATGATCGAACAATTCCTTTGATTTTTCTTTTTTCTCTTTTTATTGTGGTAACTATTATGTTTGCAGGAAAGCAAGGTGTTCGCGCACTCATGGCACTTGCAGGAAGTATTTTTATACTCATTACTATCATGATTCCTAATATTATAAACGGCAATTCCCCGCTTATAATAAGTTTGGGAGTTGGTATATTAATTCTCTTTCTTGCCATTGTTATTACCCATGGTTGGAACAGAACTTCATTTATTGCCCTTCTTGGAACATTTATTACACTTCTTTTTACCAGTGGTCTCGCCCTGTTTGCAGTACATATAACCCACTTGAGTGGTTTTATTTCAGAAGAAGTGCTCTATCTCAGCAATAACATGGGCGGATTCTTGAATGTTCGCGATCTTTTGTTGGGGGGTATGCTGATAGGTGTTTTGGGTGTTTTAGATGATATCGCTATTACCCAGGTATCTGTCGTACAACAATTATGGGACGTGCATCCTGATCTTTCCATAAAAGAAGTCTTTCAAAGGAGTTTGCGTGTAGGCAAAGATCATATGAGCTCGCTGGTTAACACTCTTGTATTGGCGTATATCGGCGTAGGACTTCCCTTGCTCCTCCTTTTCCATTCTGTAGATACTCCCTTTATACAAATAATTAATTCAGAGGTAGTTACAACTGAAATAATTCGCATGCTTGTGGGTAGCGTTGGTCTCATTCTTTGTGTTCCTATAACCACAGGACTTGCCATATGGATATATCGCCACAAACATGCCAGAACGTTTACAACATCTCCCCACGTATGTGCACATACCGATCATCATATTCATAATCATAATCATTAATATCTTTTACTTGTTCTTTTTTAAAGAGCAGGCCTTGCACCTACCAAATAATTCAAGTGAGTGCTGATCAAAAGAAGTAAACCATGATGATTTTTTAAGAAGCTCTTGGGAAAGTTTTTCAATACCACAGGTTTCAAAACTTTCTGTTCTCTTGCATCCAGTACATACCATGTGATGATGATGGTGGTGAGCAAGTTCATAATGAACCGAATCCTTGCGAATATCTACGCGCGTAATGATCTGTGCCCGATCTAAAGAAATAAGTGTTCTGTATATAGTAACAAGATTTATTTTCTTACTTTTTAGCTTATCGAAAATATATTCTGCGCTGATAGGTTTACAGTCTGACGAAAAGACGTTTAGAATCTCCTTCCGCGCTGGAGTCATTTTTAAACCTGCGTCTTTTAAAAGCGAAGGAATGTGAATATGAATTTTCATAAGATTATTATATGCTAAATGTTAACGACTTGCAATTATATACCTCTTGCGGTACAGTATACATGCAAATCATTAACATATAATTTTTATTTCATAAATTATGATCACTTCAATCCATATGCCTCTATTTCTTTATGCCCTTATCAGTGTTGGTATTGTGAGCGCTGTTTCATTGGTGGGTGTCCTCGCCCTCTCTCTACAAAAAAATGTCTTGAGTAAGTATCTTTTTATACTCATAAGTCTCGCTGCGGGAGCACTCTTGGGAGACGCCTTTATTCACCTGATTCCCGAGGCGTTTGAGGAACTTTCAAATCCCCTCTTCATATCACTGGCAATACTTGGCGGAATATTTCTATTTTTTATAGTTGAAAAATTCCTGCACTGGCATCACCATGGTGAACATACGCACACAGATCATATTCACCCCGTAGGACACATGATTCTGATATCTGACGGGTTACATAATTTTATTGACGGTATTATTATTGCAGCTGCCTATCTGGTAAGTATTCCTGTTGGTATTGCAACCACAGTTGCGGTGATTTTGCATGAGATACCTCAGGAGATTGGTGATTTTGGAGTCCTCATCCATGCTGGCTATTCACGCAAGCGAGCATTATGGCTGAACTTCCTCTCGGCTCTTTTTGCTCTTGCGGGTGTTATTGTGGGCTTGATTCTGGGTGCAAAAATAGGGGCAATCACCGTATGGTTCTTGCCTATTGCAGCGGGTGGGTTTATTTATATTGCCATGGCAGATTTAATCCCAGAACTCCATAAAACAAGCAAGACCAGCCATTCCCTTCTCCAAATACTGATTATTTTAATTGGTATAGCAACCATGGTAGGGCTAACATTTTTGAAGAAGTGTCGTTATGACTACTCAAACGAAACACTTTATAATAGGCCGGGGCTTGAAATGAGGAAATAAATCTTCTGCCCTGTGGTTTGTAACTACCATTTCATTTCTAAAACTAGCAACCATATGACGGCCCACTCGCGCCGTACCCTTTGGAGTAAATAAATCTAGCCACCACCCCGCAAGCCACTCTGGTAATACCGGAACCCTAATTACTCTACATCTTTTATGAAGAAACTTGGCATACCTAGATACAAAGTCTTGATAGCTCATTTTTTCTGGACCCCCAATCTCTACAATTTCATGTTTTGTAATCGGAACTACTATCCCCGCAGCCAAATACAAAAGGGCGTCACCAAGTCCTATGGGCTGAGTAAGAGTTTTTGACCATTTGGGTAACGTCATGATTGGTAACTTTCTTACGAGACTTTTTACAATTTCAAATGAAATACTTCCATGCCCAATAATCATACTGGCACGAAACTCAATTACGAGTGGAACAAGTCCACGTAAGAGAGCTCCCGTGTTATGTCTACTTGCCAAATGTTTTGATAAATCATCAGAGTCTTTGCCAAGCCCGCCCATATAAATAACTCGCGATACTCCTGCGCGTCTTGAGGCTTCACCAAACGAACGCGCAGCCTTCGCTTCGGCGTCATAAAAATTAGGGGACCCACCATTCATCATATGTACAAGATAAAACGCCACGTCCACACCCACTAGAGAGCGCGCAATAGAATCGCTATCAAATACATCACTTTTTTGAACCACAAAACGATCTCCAAATTTAGTATATTCAGCCATACTTTCTGGGTTGGGACACAGAGCCAAAACATCGTAGTCAGTATTTGTGAGTAAATATTTAGTTAGATTGGTTCCAACAAAACCACTTGCCCCCATGATCGCTATTTTCATAGATTTATTTTACCATTTTTCAATCAATTCCCCATATTTAGTTTTTTTATTCACAGGCTCCTGAAAAAGGAACTAATTCGCTTCAAAAGTATCAACTACTGTTTTAAAAATTTGTTTCGTTAAGGCTATTTCTTCTTTAGTAGTTCCCACATCTTCGCCGTAATAACTTAAAATTACATATCCATCTTTCTCTGCTTTTTCTTGATACCCTGATGAGTTACTCTCATTAAAGCACTCGATCTTTTGTATGGAGACTTCACCTGACATTCTATGTCCATCGCCGTTCGGATTACTAATACTCGTATAATTACAATTTGGACTAAGAGCCATATGACTTTCCTGCCAATCTTTTGGAGATTGGAAAGAAAAATCTCCTTGCTTAATTATTTTATATTGCATCTGATGATTAATAATTTGTGTATCTATTTCTGTTTCTTTAATCTCAACAATTTTTTGCTCTTCAGTAACAGCTACTTGATTTGATGAAGAAACCACAGGAGAAGAATTATTCCCTCTTCCTAAAAAATATGCTCCTATACCTACTGCTATTAAAATTACTATAAAAAATATTGTTTTATTCATATAGAACAAATATACACCTCTATTAAAACTTTAACAATAGTTCTAATAATGTTGCTTTGCGTAACTTAGTGAATGAAGTGGGAAGTGCAGTACGGGGTTATAGTGGGTATATATATCAGATTTGAGAGGAAAGATACACAGAATAATTTAAAATACAACGAAAATATTTTATTGGAAACCAAACCAGAGCAACCCTATGCACTCATTTTAAGTTTGGAAATTAATTCTGGAGTAAGTTTGTTGAATTCATCAAGGTTCTGAGCAAGAGCATAGACTTGATCTGTATTGATAAGTT
>CAZYBJ010000048.1:0-6125 GCA_964645325.1 uncultured Candidatus Saccharibacteria bacterium | reverse complement strand
AGCAACGAGTGAGCTCTCATCAGGTGCTAAAACAATATCAGTAGCCAGTGTTTCGTTTTTTGGATCAAGTGGGGGAAGTACTGTAAGGGGTGAGCCAAGTGAATCTGATGATTGTGCTGAATGAATTTCTTGACCCGATGCAGTTTGTGTCCAGAAAGAGGCTGAGGTAGCTGTTTGGGAAAAGCCAACAAGACCCATGCTTATAATAAAGAGCGCAGATAAAAGGCGTTTCGTCATGCTAAAACGAGGGCTTTGAGAAAAAATATGATCATGACGATTTCCGGATAAGGAGCCTTCGTCACTGCTTGGTTGTGAGTTAATTATAAGCCAATGGGGTGATATCTATGAAAAAGTCTTTATTTTATTGAAAATAAAACGTTTTCATCTCTATCTTGTTCACTTTCGTCTGTACATATATATGACATGTACCCGTAGATTCAGAATTACAGTTTTTTCTGTGGATATATCCAGCCTACTACCAACGTTTTGTGGGGTCAATAGATTTTATTATAATACAATATGACTGTGTAATATGTCAAATATAGTACACACCCAACATAATTTTGTTATACTTAACCTCATGAATATGAATGAATATTTTGAATCGCTATATACATCTCTTTTGAAAGAATATCCTGCTGTTTTTATACACAATAGTATAGAGTCTGAATCGTTGCATAAAGCATGCGAACTGGCCTCATCAGGTAATGCCGATATTGCATATCAGATTGTAGAACACCTCCTGATCCCTGCTGATATACAGCAGACGATTATTGCGCGCATGCAAAATTCCTCCACATCTGCATCTATAACGAATACTGAGGAAAAATATGAACAAAGTATAGGGAGTGAAAAAGAAGCGAGAGTAATGGAAGTGGAAGCAGAAAAAGTAGAAAGGTGGGAAAGCAAAGAAAAAACTCAGAGTGAGGTATTTCGTGATCGTGTTACAGAAATGCCCGTTCCTCGTCCGGTGTTTGCACCAGTCCCTGTTCCGCCAGCTGTAGATGTTTTTGCAGTTCCTGCCGAGCCTGTTTTTCTTGATACGGTGACGAGTGCGCCACCCTTGCCCCCATTAATAACACAAGAAGAAAAATCTGAACCACAAACTTTGCCAAGTATCCCCAGTCTTCCCCCCGTACCGAGCGCTACCGAAAAAGATACACACAAAGATACACAGAAAGAAATACTTGAAAATATATTAAACACTCAAAACATTGCTCCTGATGTGAATAGTCATCGCGGTCGTCTTTCTCAAAATAAAAACGTTTTGGAGGCAATTATTGAACAAAAGGAAAGTAATAAAAACTTGGATGGAGATGTTCATAAAGTTACGGGTAGTCAGTATGATATTCCTGGAGTGATAAAGACCTATGCAGAGCCAGCACTCAGTTCTGCGCAAACGGCTCAACAGGAAGTGTTGTTGCAGAAAAAAATTGAGAAAGCAAAAAGCATGTTTTTGAAAGTTGAAGAATATTTGGCAAAAGCTTATGCATCGGACACAGAAACACTTATTATTTCTGCCGAGCGCCAGTATGCAAATCTGAAAGATCGTTATCCAGAATACGTTGCCCACGCAGTAGATCATATTCAGAAGCTTGATAATTTTAAAAATAAAAAACTTGTTCAAAATATTGAAGTAAAAAAAGATGAAGAAAAACTAGAAATAGTTTCAGAACAGATTCCAGAAATTCAAAAACAGTTAGAACCAGTGGAAACACCAATACAAAACCAAGAACAAAAATCAGAACCAACACCAGTGAGAGAATCGTCAGTAAATCTCGATGAAATAGTCTTGGCGGGTATGCAGGTGCGCGCAGGTATGAAAATTACAGGCGAGCAAGATGTATATAAAGTAGTCCGTATCGAAAAGTTTGGTGCGTATACCCGCGTTATGTTTGAGGGTGAACAATCACACAATATGTTTGCAGTTCCAGTGACTGATTTAGAAAGCGCTCTATACATCGAGGATCTCCATCCAGATACGTTTTTTGCACCGTTTTTATTTGTGTCATAGTTTTTATTTTTTATGCAAAATTATTTAGAGAGTTTAAATCCTCGTCAGCGTGAAGCGGTAACTGCAACGGAGGGGCCACTGTTGATTATTGCAGGAGCGGGTACAGGCAAAACAAAAACATTGGTATACCGTATCTTTCACTTGATCCATCAGGGTGTTGATCCGCGCGCTATTCTGGGGGTTACCTTTACAAACAAGGCAGCCAAAGAAATGGTACATCGCATAGCAAAACTAGTTGAAGAACAGGGGGATGTGGGGGCTGGGACACTGCCACTTCTGTGTACGTTTCATGCATTGGGTGTGTATCTGCTCCGTCGGTATGCAGAAAAGATTGGTTTTAAAAAATCTTTTACCGTGCTCGATCGTTCTGATTCACTTGCCCTGATCAAGCGGGCCATGAACGAACGTGCCATTGATGTAAAGGAGTGGGAGCCACGTCGTATCCTCGGCGTTATTTCACGAGCAAAAAGTGTCGGTCAGCGTGCTGATAATTTTCAGGGTAATGTGCATTCATCGCTTACAGCCATGAGTCAGGAAGCTTGGACAGTTTACGAGCGATTAAAACGTGAAGAAAATAGTTTTGATTTTGATGATCTGTTACTGTACACCCACCAGCTCTTACAGGATCATGAGGATGTGCGTGCCCAATGTCAGCATCAGTGGAAGTATATTCATGTTGATGAGTATCAAGATACGAATAAAATTCAGTATGACATTATAAGATTACTAGTTCATGCAGAAAAAAATAATATTTGTGTGGTGGGTGATAGTGACCAGACGATTTACACGTGGCGTGGGGCAAGTATGCGTAATATCATGCAATTTGAAAAAGATTTTCCTGGGGCCCAGGCAGTCGTGTTGGATATTAACTATCGTTCTACGGTAACTATTTTAGATGCTGCACAGGCAATTATTGAAAAAAATGAAATTCGTCATAAAAAAGTATTGCAATCAGCGGGCGCACAAGGAGATCTGATCATTGGGTATCAGGCGCTCAATGAAAATGATGAGGCACATTTTGTTATAAAGAAAATTCAAGAATTGGTACGCGTTGATAGGGTTGAGTGTTCTGATATTGCGGTATTGTTTCGTGCTAATTTTCAATCACGTATTTTTGAAGAAGTTTTTTTGCACGCTGAAATACCCTACCATGTTGCAGGGGTGCGTTTTTTTGAACGCAAAGAAGTAAAAGATGTGCTAAGTTATTTGCGCGTTGCCCTGAATCGTGAAAGCTTGTCTGACTGTGCCCGCGCGATGGAATATCCGCGTAGGGGCATAGGCAAAGTTGCGATGACAAAAGTATTTTCTGGGCTTGCTCATGAATTATCAGGAAAGGCAAAAACAGCCTATACACAGTTCACAATACTTCTTGATGCTATAAAAGAGTATGCAGAAAATCACCTTCCTTCAGAAACTATGCAATATATTATCAAGCAATCGGGTATTGAACAGGAATTAAAAAACGGCACATCAGAGGACGCAGAGCGCTTAGAAAACGTACGAGAACTTGTTTCATATGCAACGCGCTACGACATTATTCATGTCGAAGAGGGGGGTCAAGAAAAATATGCCACACAGCTGGAAAGTATGTTAGAAAATATTGCGCTGATGTCAGATCAAGATACTCTAGGAGAAGATGGCGGCGCGCAATCATCGGTAAAATTAATGACCGTGCATGCAGCAAAAGGATTAGAATTTGAACATGTGTTTATTGTGGGGTTGGAACAAGGACTCTTTCCCAGTGACCGAGAAGACATAGATAATGAGCGCGACCATGAAGAAGAACGACGACTCATGTATGTTGCTGTTACACGGGCAAAGAAACAATTATATGTATCCTATACACAAATGCGTCGCGTCTACGGACAGATTTCATTTCAAGAACCTTCAGAGTTTTTACATGATATACCGAATGATTTACTACTATGGGAATCGAGCACAGGTTTATTCGGAGGGGATGATGAGAAGGTAAAAACAGTATATTTGGATTTTTAATGAACACGTGAATAACGTATATGTACGCTAAAAAATCTTTAGGACAAAACTTTTTGCATAATCAGGGTGTTATACGTACTGTTGTCATCAGTGCGGGTGTTTTTGCGGGTGCGCATGTTTTGGAAATTGGCCCAGGACATGGAGCCCTGACGGCAGAAATGCTTGCTGCGGGTTTGCGAGTAACTGCAGTAGAGGCAGATAAAAATTTATGTGAAATTCTGGAAAAAAGATTTGAGACAGAAATCACTGCGGGAACATGCGTCGTTATTCATGCCGATATAACCGAATACGATGAATCGCAGATGATCATGACGAGTGGGGATAGGGGGTATCATGTTATTGCAAACATCCCCTATTATCTTTCAGGATTTATTTTTAGAAAGTTTCTCTCTTCCAATCATCAGCCAAAAAGTATGACGCTGGTGGTACAAAAAGAAGTTGCCGAGCGCATCGTTGCGCGCGATGATAAAGAAAGTCTTTTGTCGTTGAGTGTAAAAGTATATGGCAACCCAATAGTTAAGGGTAAAATTTCTGCAGGTAGTTTTTCACCGGCGCCAAAGGTCGATTCTGCAATTATCCACATTGCAGATATTTCTAAAAAGAATTTCACCAATCAAACACAAGAAGAGCTTTTTTTTAAAATTATAAAAACCGCATTTGCTCATAAACGAAAACAGCTCGTAACCAATTTAAAACCAATTATAAATGACCTAGGCGAAGAAAAATTAGACAAGATATTTTCGGAGCTTAACCTCCCAGAAACAGTCCGCGCAGAAGATATTAACCTTTCTCAGTGGCTGGCTCTTACGCGAAAATATGAATCGTGTATAATAGAGCGTATATGATTTCATTTAAAAATATTTTGCCAAGTAAAAAATTCTCCCTCACCCTGCTCGGTATAGGTATTGGCGTGGTACTGGTATTAGTATTGGTACAGTGGATACAAGGGCGAGATGCAAAGCTCATTGCTCGAAAAAATCTGGAGGATCAGCAGGCACTCCTTGCGGGTGGGGCGGGATTAAGTGAGGGTGAGGTTAGCCGAATATTGGAAATACAAAACAAAGACACTGACGCCGATGGATTGAAAGATTGGGAAGAGGGATTGTGGGGTACGAATCCCCTCGTCGCAGATACTGACGAGGACGGTATTTCTGATTTCCAAGAAGCCCAAAATAGGCGCATTCAAGTACAGGGGGAAAACCCTGTTGGGGTAACTATTGCTGAAAATGAGGAATTAACACCCCTAGACATTTTTACCCGTGATTTTTATGCTACGGCGTCACTTATCCAACAGCGCGATGTAGAAAATCCCGACGAGCTCATCAAAGATGTCTTTTTACAAAATGTCGCAACTCTCGAACTGTATACCCCCTTTGCTATAGAAAATATAAATACTGTTGCACAAACAGAGACATCAATGATTAATTATGTGCGAGCGCTAAAAACAGCGACCGATCAATATCCCCTTGATAATCAAGATAATTTGTCACTTGTCCTCGATATAGCAGCCGGCAGAGAAAAAGAAACAGAGAAAAATACCCTAGCAGTAAGAAATCACTACCAATCGTTTGCCGAAACCCTGTCACGTATGGCTGTTCCCGAAGGGTTAAAAGATCTTCATCTGGCGATGATTAACACGTCGCTTCGTCTCCACGCCACGATAAATGGTATTTTAAATGTTGATGATCCACTAACCTCTTTTTCCAGTTCTTTACAGTTTACTGATGCGGTATCGCAGTTTACTGATGCCTATGTCCGAATATATGATTATTTGCAATCGCTCGTAATAATTGACTAGGATATATATTTATACTATAATATAAATACTTTTTAAAAATTATGCATACACAGAATACAATAAAAAAATATAAAACATTGGGGTTGGCTCTTTTTTTAAGCTCTGTTTTTTTGCTCACGGGCACATTCTTTCAACCTAAATCTGTGTATGCCCAGGCTGTTGTTGCCAGTACTCCATTTGCAGAGTTTATCCAGACTCTTAGTAAAATTGAGCAAACGGTTCAAACAAGCTTGGAAGTAGCAGATAAATATCTGGCAGTGGCGCAGGAAATTAATAAGGTGTATTTGTCAGCGCTTTCTCAAAAAATGGTGAAGAGTG
>CAZYBJ010000047.1:0-6176 GCA_964645325.1 uncultured Candidatus Saccharibacteria bacterium | reverse complement strand
CCGAGGGGTGGTGTTTATACGAAGGTTGGGGGAGGCTTAAAAAATGTGCTACACTACAACTACGGCAGCTGGGGCAACTAAGGAATTACAACACCTTTAGTTTTGGGAGCAGTTGTTTCTTCTCTGTAATGGAGGAGTCCACGTACCCACGTGAGATTACGGTAATCTCTTAGCGTCTCACTGTCGTATAGAAAAACCCTTTGCGTGAATATCTTCATGTAAAGGGTTTTTGTATTTTGAAAGCATGTACAAAACACGTATAATAATAGGTATGCTTGATATCGCAAAAACATACAAGTCACTTTTATTTCACGGCCTCTTCTTTTTGTTGCTGGTTGGTGGCATACACACGGTTGCTATGGTGTATGATCTTTATTTCATCATGTCGTGGTTTGATATGTTTATGCATGGGCTGGGTGGCGTTGCATTCGGTTATGTTATGTATGCAGCCGTCATACGATTTTTTCCACGATATTCGTATAAAGAGTATACGTTCTGGCTAATATGGCTTTTAGCTCTAGGGATCATTGTTGTGGGTTGGGAATTTTTTGAATACATACTTTCGTTGCTCAATCTGCACGGTTGGACCCTGGGTTACGATAGTGTAAACGATATTTTCTGTGGGTTATTAGGGGGCATTGTTGCGTGTTTGTGGGGGAATCAATTTTGCATGTATTATAATAATTCTAATACGCACTAATAAATAAAATATATGAAACCAGCAATTACATTTTATGGCGGAGTAGGGAGTGTTACGGGGGCAAATTTTTTACTGGAAATTGATGGTAAGCGTATTCTGATAGATTGCGGTATGGTGCAGGGTTCGCCTGAATTGGAGCTCACGAATTATGATGCTTTTCCGTACGATCCCTCATCTATTGATATGCTTTTTGTAACGCATGCGCATGCGGATCACATTGGTCGTGTCCCCAAATTAGTTCGTGATGGATTCCGTGGGGTTATTTATTCGACACTCCCAACACGTGATATTTCTGAAATTATGTTTCATGACAGTATAAATATTTTTAGACATGATACTGATAATCATGATGATGAAGAAAAAGAGTCTTTATATAGTAAAGAAGACATTGCTCAAACACTCACTCAGTGGAAAGTAGAGTCCTATCACCACGCTCTGCAAATTACTGATAATGTAACTGTAACCTTTCACGACGCGGGACATATTTTGGGTTCAGCTATGGTTAAGTTTTTATATAAGGGCAAGAACATTGTTTTTACGGGTGACTTGGGAAATACACCAGCACCACTTTTGCGTGATACAGAAATTATTGATAACGCAGATTATCTCGTTATGGAAAGTGTGTATGGCAATAGAAATCATGAGCAACGGGAGCTGCGTTCTGAAATCTTTGAAACGATCATAGAGGACACGTTACATGCGGGAGGAACGGTTATGATTCCTGCTTTTTCGGTTGAACGGACACAGGAATTACTTTTTGAAATTAATAATCTGGTAGAGCATGGCCGTATCCAGTCAGTCCCTGTATTTGTTGACTCACCCTTGGCCCTCAAGGTAACGAATATTTATCGCGAATCAACAGAATATTTCAAACCAGAAGTACGCGATCTCATTGCGTCAGGAGATGACATTTTTAATTTTAAAGGTCTCAAAATGGTAGAAAGTGTTGATGAGTCAAAGGCAATAAATACCATTACGGGTCCCAAGATTATTATCGCAGGATCGGGTATGTCTAATGGTGGTAGGATTTTACATCATGAAATGCGCTATCTCCCTGATCCGAAAAGCACGTTAATCTTTGTTGGTTATCAGGCAGCAGGAACGCTGGGGCGGGTGATTGCAGATGGGGCGCGATCTGTCACCATTTATCATGAAAAAGTTCCTGTACGTGCTCGTGTAGAAAGCATTTCTGGATATTCAGGACACAAACAAATGGATGATTTGGTTGATTTTGTTGCTGATACGCGTGAGCATTTGCAAACAGTGTGGTGTGTTATGGGCGAGCTCGAGTCTTCCATGTTTTTGGCACAGCGTTTGCGCGACTATGTCGGTGTACATGCCGTGGTTCCAGAAGTGGGTGAGCGCGTAGAATTGGAAATAATATAAAGAACACTAAAAACACTTATAAACTTATAAAAATTTAATTTCTGCGCTATACTAGTAGTCGTATGAAAAAGAAAAATCTCACGATATGTATATCAGGCACGCCAAGTCCTACAGGAACCTGTGGTGTTGATGCGCTGGAAGTTGCGCGTATTTTGGGGCGTAAAATGGCAGAGCGCAATATTACCCTAACCTCAACTTCTACGACAGGCTTTCCCTTATGGACAGCTCTGGGTTGTGCGGGTGAGGGGGGCACTGCTGTGGCTTTTTCTCCAGCATCAGGTGAACACGAACATCTCTATGTACACAAACTACCTATCGATGGCTTTACCATGGTGGTCTATACTGGCTTTGGACCGACGGGTGCGGGGATACTCGCTATGCGTTCATCAGATGCGGTTATATTTGGTTGTGGTGGCATGACCACGGTGTTAGAAACAACAACGGCTATATACGAAAACAAACCCATAGGCATTCTCGAGGGCTCGTGGAAAACAGACGAAGTGATTCGTGAATTGGTAGAGGAACATTATCCCGAGTATGATAATATTATTATTGATGCTGACCCAGGACGATTATTGGATCAATTGGTGAAGCGTATTCACGTACAAAAGGAAACTTTATTATAATATGCCCTATTCATCATATATATGAATCCTGAACAAAATAATCTTGACAATCAAATACACCAAAAACCTCGTAAAACATTTTCATATTATTTTCTTGCATTTCGTGATTTTTTGCACAGCATAGCGGCGCAAACCTATCCGTGTATAGAACGTGATCCAACTACAGGTAAAAAAATTATTCTCGCACGTGCCTATAATTACCGCGCGCAGCTGTGTCAGGTAGAGTTTGGTGGCATAGAGGACCTGCGTTGTACGCGTATCTTTCTGTGGCACGAGTTCCTACATCTCTGGGGATCAGTATTGTTCTGGGCTCTGGCAGTTATGTTGAAAGCGTATGTACTACCGTTTCCTTACTTTTTAATATTGCCTATGCTGGTTATCATGTATTTCTTGATTCAAGAGTTGTATGTTGATCGTGTGCGCTATCATCAGCGTTGGATACGCAGTCTCATCGACATTCTTGTTTGGGGTGTGCCTTCAGTAGCGTTTATTGTTATTAGTTTGGTTTCTTTGTAGGGTTTTCCTGAAACCACCCTCTAACTCCCTCCTTATAAAAGGAGGGAGAACCCCATACTCAAAGTTCTTACCATTACCTTAGGTGTTGCAGTTCCCTCTCTTTTGGAGAGGGGTTGGGCCTTGCTGCGCTCTAGCTACGCGAAGGCGAGGGGAGAGGTCTACGACAAAAGATCACATCATCATACAGAGTAATAAAAAGAATCCCCAACACTCTTGTGTGTGGGGATTCTTTTGAGAATGCTCTTGTTTACTTTACCTGAGCAACAATTCTTTCAAAACACTGAGGATTAGTTTGGGCGAGTTCTTGCAACATTTTGCGATTGATAGAGAAATTTTTCTTATTCAAGGCATCAATGAATCTACTGTAACTGAGTCCCAGAGGCCGAACGGCTGCGTTAATGCGAATCGTCCACAAGCGTCGGAAGTCACCCTTCTTATCACGGCGATGGGCAAAGGCATGGTTGCGGGCGTGATAAATAGCATCATAGGCCATGCGCTTCTTCGTTGAACGTCCAAAACGATATCCCTTTACTTGGGACAAGGTATTGCGACGGCTTTTGTTTGTACTTGTACCTCCTTTGATGCGTACCATAAAATTTGAATAAAAAAGTATTAAATCTTAATAATTTTGATAAAATTATGCAAAGGGCATAAAACGCGCAATAGCCTTTGGTTTCATAGGGAAATCTACAGGAACTTTGCCGGCCAATTGCTTGCTACGGCTTTGCTTTGCGTTAAAGTGGTTAAAACCTGGCTTACGACCTTTAACCTTACCATTTTTAGTAAGACGTAAGCGTTTAGTATAAGATTTGTTAGTTTTGAGGCTCATAGTATTTTGTTAGCTTAAGTTATTTCTGGGATATCTTCGCTCTCTTCTTCTGATAATTCTAATTTTTCATAAAAATCAACAGGAATATCGGGAAGGGTTATAACGGGCACAACAGGCAGGTCGTCTTTTTTAGCCTTACGATCCCGTTCTATAATGAGGGAGAGCCCCTTGGGTGCCACCTTGAGGTTATCTACTATAGTATAGGGTTCGGTGATGTGCGTCAAGAACTGTGTGATGCGTGATTCGTGGAAAGTCTTGTTCATAAACTTTTCACGACCCCGAAGAAATATTTCAACTTTGATACGGTGGCCTTCAATTAGCCATTGTGATGTTCGTTTTGCCTTCATCAAGAGATCATTTTCTCCCGTACCCGGTTTTATTTGAATTTCCTTCACCTCTACCATAGCTGCTCGCGCCTTACTACGTACCTGATTATCCTTCTTTTTTTGCATATACTGGAATTTACCATAATCCATAATCTTGGCTATGGGAGGGGTTGCTTCGGGTGAGATTTCAATGAGATCCATGCCGGCCTCACGTGCAAGGCGCAATGCCTCATCACTACTCATAACCCCAAGATTACCTTTTTCATCATCAATGATGCGTAGTTCAATTGCACGAATGCTTTCGTTAATACGAACCTGTGTGCTTTGATTTTGTTTTGGTTTTCCTTTCTTCAAAGTAAAATGAGCGAGTGCAAATGCAAAAAAATGAATATTGTTTTTATAAAAATGCCTTGAAATAAAATGCTTATTTCTGCAATTTATATGCCACCATACTATAGATTTTGTCTTGAAAGTCAATAACGCTACATTCTTGTGCCTGTGTATATAAACTTGTTAAATAAAAAGAGAGGCGTAGAATATTTACTTGTATCTCTTTATTTAAATCCAATGAGAGTCCGAGGTTATTTTTTATAAATTAAACCCTATAGTTATTAGAATACACATATATGAATATTAAAAACATTTTTTCACATATAGCATCAAACTGGCGCGCGGGCCTCACAGTTGCCTTGGTTTCAGTACCCCTGTCTATATCACTTGCTGTTGCTTCGGGGGCAACACCTGCCATGGGTTTAATTACTGCCGTGTGGGCGGGTCTCCTTGCCGCTATTTTTGGTAGTAGTAATTACAACATTGTTGGTCCGGCGGGGGCCTTATCAGGTCTTTTGGCAGGATTTGCTATTACTCATGGTGCGGGACTGATGCCGATGCTGGCGATTGTCTCGGGCGTCTTTATTTTGGTTGCCTACTTTTTGAAATTGGGACGTTATTTGATTTTGGTGCCCGCAACGGTGATGCACGGCTTTTCGTTGGGTGTGGGTTTGATCATTGGTCTCGGACAGCTGAAGTTTATTTTTGGGCTCAACAACTTGCCCGTACACGAAGAATTTATTAAAAATATTTTTGAAGCAATAAAGGCAATTCCTCAGGCAAACGTGCTTACATTTTTGGTTTTTGCACTTTTTATGTCGCTTCTTTTCTTTCTCTTAAAAGTATTTCCAAAAATCCCAGGTGCTATCTTGATAGTAATACCAGGTATTTTGTTGGGGTATCTTTCACAAAGTGGCATTATTCCACTCGGCATTCAAACATTGGGCGAGCGCTTCGCTGATGCGCAAATTCATTTGTTTTCTATAACTCAATTTCAGTTTGAGTGGTCGCTGATTGGTCCAGCGCTTGGTATTGCCTTTATTGCCATTCTTGAAACACTTATTTCAGCAAAAATTGCGGGCATTATGACTGATACACGTTTCAGTAACGGAAAAGAAATCATGGGTCTTGCTATTGCAAACCTCGGATCAGGGCTTTTTGGAGGACTTCCGGCGACAGGAGTTTTTGTGCGTACCGGTCTCAATGCAAAATCAGGCGCTACACATAAAACATCGTCTATGATCAATGCTATATGTGTTGCGGTTATTTCACTCTTTTTATTCCAATATTTTAATTTTATTCCTATGGCGGTGATCGCTGCTATTCTGGTCTTTGCCTCTATTCGCATGGTTGAAATGCATTATATTATTGAGTATTGGAAAAAGGCAAAACGTGAATTTTGGTTAGTGATTATTACGGCGCTGGTCATGGTCTTTATCGACACTATTGCAGGGCTCGCCGTG